>JASHTD010000562.1 GCA_030040725.1 Candidatus Sulfotelmatobacter sp.
AGCAGCGGGATCGATAGATATGCATTGGCCCGCGATACGAGAAACGCCTGCCGCGCCATTGCCTTAGCTTTGTCCGGCACGGGAGTGCCGTTAGCTGCGCTGTCGCGTGTCCATTGGATCAAGCGCTTCTGGATTCGCCAGATTACGCCCCACACATTCAGCAGCATGACCCAGCCGATGCCGCCGCCGATTCCGATTGACAGCAAGCGGTTGCTCTCCCACCCATGGTTATTCCAACTCAGGAAAAGCCAAGCCGCGAGCAAGACTACGATCGCATAGGCAATGCCGACGAACCCACCTTTATCGAAAATCCCTTTTGCCGGGACAATGCACGCATAAAGCACGGCCCAGACGATGGTCCAGATCAGAAAGAAGCTTGCCATCGCAGTGCCCGAGGACGCGCCAGCAAAGCCTTGAATCTGCGCATTATGGGCGTCGGTAGCGACGATGTTTCCCCAATAGATCAGGCCCGCGAGTACGGTCAAAGCCGCAGACATCCGAAACCACCACAGCGCCCGCGACATGAGCGGCGGCACCACTTTGCCTTTCGTGCCCGGGTCCAATTCCTTCATGAGCGGAACGTTGACGAGATTGAAAAAATAGAGGAGCCCAATCCATGTGATTCCGGCCACAAAGTGAATCCAGCGAATCAAAATCAAAAAGTTCGTGTTGAAGTCGGTGGGGAAGTGAATCTCGGGTGCAAAAAAGAACGTAGTACACAAGGTTATGAACGTGGCGGTCACGCAAATGCCTCCCGGGAAGGTCAAAATTGTCTACGCCGGGATTGTACACAACGACTGGACCGTTGCTTCGTATTTGGCTAGATGAAAGCAGCCATCTTTTCCTCAACTTCCCGGTTGAAAAGCAGGTGGCACCGACGTATCGTACTTGCAGTCATCTGTCAGGCTCAAAGCTTGGCCATTTATGCTGTGACCCTGACAGACTGTCCCCCCGTGTTCGTGTGGTGCGGAAAGCCGCAAGGACATGTTGTAGCTTTGGAATTTGCTTCTTGCCAGTTAAAAGAACCATAAGGAGATCTGCTATGGATAACAGCAAGCCGGCGCAGAACATCCAGGATTCCTTTTTGAATACGGCCCGCAAAGAGAGATTGAACATCACCATTTACCTGTTGAGCGGAGTCAAACTGACGGGCCGCATTCGTTCGTTCGACAAATACTCAGTCGTGCTGGAGGCGAACGGACAAGAGCAATTGATCTTCAAACACGCCATCTCGACTGTGGTGATGGGGCGAGGTGCGTCACATGGTGCGCACACGGCACATTCCGAAGCCAAGGTGGTGAACGGCTCGGCGGCTGCCACGTCCGCCGTGGTCTCGGTGGCCACCGCTTCGGGCACAGAAGGGTAAGATAGTTTCCGTTTGCGCAGTTCTCATCCCAAGAAGGACCGTAACCATCCCGTACGGGCTACAGGTGTGCGCGGCGATGGCTTTCCGCAAAGCGGTCAGGAACGCGCGTTTCTGGTGGGCATTGATGTGCGCAGCCGCGCGCGCGCGGGAGGCGGCAGGGTTACGCCGCAGGCCCAGGCAGCACGTCATGCGGCATCCGTAGCGACGAGTGCGGAGAATCCGCCGGACGCGAATCACACTTCGGGCCAGGCTCCGGGAAAGGCCATCTTCAGCAAACCGAGTATTCCTGAGTTCGACGCTTACGAATCTCTGGCTGAGTTGCGGACGCTGGCTGGAAGTGCCGGAGCGGAAGTTGTTGGCGAGATTCTTCAGCGCCGCGACCGCCTCGATCCGGCCACGCTGATCGGCGCCGGAAAACTCGAAGAGGTTGCGGGCGCGGCCGCATCGGTAAACGCTGACCTTCTTCTTTTCGATCACGACCTGAGCCCTTCGCAACAGCGCAACGTCGAAAAAATCGTGAAGCTGCGGGTGATCGACCGCACCCAACTGATCCTTGATATTTTTGCGCGCCACGCGCGGACCCGTGAAGGCCAGCTGCAGGTCGAACTGGCACAGTTGCAATACATGCTGCCGCGGCTTGCGGGACGCGGCATCGAGATGTCGCAACTCGGCGGCGGTATCGGCACGCGCGGCCCCGGCGAAACTCAGCTGGAGACTGACCGTCGAAAAATTTACCGGCGCATCCGGCACGTCGAGCAGCAATTGGAAAACGTGCGCCGGATTCGCGCGCAGCAGCGGCAACGGCGCGAGTCGGCTCCGGTTGCAACCGTGGCGCTTGTGGGCTACACCAATGCCGGGAAATCGACCTTATTTAATGCGCTCACGCGTGCCGGAGTTCTGTCTTCGCCGAAGATGTTCGCGACGCTGGATCCGACGATTCGCGCAGTAACCTTGCCCTCGAAGCGAAAAGTCTTGCTCTCCGATACAGTGGGATTTATTCGTAACCTGCCGCACACGCTGGTGTCCGCGTTTCGTGCCACGCTCGAAGAAGTGCAGAGGGCGTCGCTAATTCTCCAGGTTTCCGATGCCAGCAGCCGGCTCTCCGCCGAGCAGGACGCACAGGTCGAAATCGTTCTTAAGGAACTGGACGCAGAGAAGAAACCGCGGCTGCGGGTGATGAACAAAGTCGATCTGCTGGATGACGAAGTGGCGGAAGGATTAATCAACGACGGTCGGCGGCACGGTGTCGATCTCAACGGATCGAGTGGGGTCTATGTTTCAGCTATCGAAGGGACGGGGATGGATCACTTGCTCGATCGTATCGATGCCATTATTGGCGAAGATCCAGTGAGTCGAGTGCGGCTGCGCGTTCCGCAAAGGGAAGGGAAGATGCTAGCTCTGCTTGAAGCGAAGGCGCGAATTCATTCCCGTACGTACAAGGACGGTTCGGTGGAACTGGAAGTGGCTGCGCCCGAGTCCGTGGTGCGTAGAGTAGCCGGATTTGTCGTCTGAGATCGAATTTGCAATTTAAATGGGCCGGCAACCAAGAAGCGGTGACATTCCTTGGCTATCGGCCCATTCGATCCTGAATTGGATCGGAGGTGATACTTATATGGTAAACCCGCCGGCTGGGAAGTCAAGCGTTAGTTGCAGGTTTCTGCAGAGCGGAAATCGCAAGCTCGCCTCGGGGATTAGGGCTTTTCCATTCTGTACGTTGCAACGCTTGGAAAATCAACCGGTTGCGTTGACATAACCCGCTTCCCACGTTAGACTTTACAGTCCTTATAGCCCTCATTTGCCCTGTAGCCGCGATCCATGGATCAAACATTACGACAACTAGGCGAACTACTGCTCGGATCGGTGCCCACGGTAGTTCTGCTGGCGCTGCTTTACGCCCTTTATGCGAGGATCGTGCACAAGCCTCTCGCCCGAGTGCTTGCCGAGCGGCGTAGAAAAACGGAAGGAGCCATCGAAAAGTCTCGGGTCGATATTGCGGCTGCCGAGGTACGGACTGCCGAATACGAAGACCGCTTACGCGAGGCCCGCGCTACGGTTTTTCGAGCACAGGAAGCCCGGCGCAAGGCGGCGCTCGATGCGCGCCACGCCGCCTTGAATCAGGTCCGCGAAAAGGCGCAGTTGGAAATTAACTCCGCTAAAGCGAGCATGGAGAAGGATCGCGAGGCAGCGCAGAGCGCGCTGCAGGGTGAGGCGCAAGCGCTGGCCAACGAAATCATGCGCCGCGTACTTGAGCCGGTAAGCGCGGCGGAATAATTTTTTCACACTGCCGTGTATCAGAGAAATATCGATCGCATGATCGCTGTCGAAAGGCCGCGATTGTGAAAAATGAAATGAGCTGGCGAAGAACAATTCTAAGCGTTGGCTTGATGCTGTTGCTGATCCCTTGCTTCAGCCGCTTGCCGGTGTACGCACAGAAACAACCGGAGGCGGCGAAACCGGCCGGGCAGTCTGTTCAGAAACAGAGAGGTCCGGGGCAGGAACTGGCATACGAGACTCGCGAAGCTGCCGGGGAGGAAGCGGACGAAACCGCGCAATTCAAGCAATCGGCCTCGGTGGCCTGGATCTCGAAGGTGACGGGACTGAGTTTAGCGAATGCTTATTTCTTCAGCGTATTGCTTAATTTCGCCGTGGTGGCACTCCTGATCATCTGGGCCGCCCGGAAGTTTCTCCCAGGTATATTTAGTGGCCGAACGGCAGCGATTCAGAAAGCCATGCGGGAAGCCCAAAAAGCCGGCGAGGAGGCGCGTCGCAGGCTGACAGATATTGAAAATCGCTTGATGAAGCTGGACGGGGAGATTGGCATGATGCGCAACGCGGCAGAGAAAGAGGCAGCCGCCGAGGAAGCGCGCATTCAAGCCGCCGCGGAAGAAGATACACGAAAGATTGTAGAAGGAGCGCAGCAGGAAATCGCCGCGGCCGCCAAAGCCGCGCGGCGACAACTTACCGCCTATGCCGCAGATCTTGCGGTCGGGCTTGCGCGGAAACAGATTCGCATCGACACTGCAACGGATCAGGTACTGTTACGGAACTTTGCAGGGGAACTGGGCAGCTCCCCCGATTCGCCTCTGGCCTCTGAAAAGGACGGGCATTAAGCGATGGCGTCAGTCGCAGGCAGCTATTCACGGGCATTCGCAGATATCGTGATGGACGATCATCTCGACGCCGACGGTTGCGTCGCGGAAATGCGCGCCGTAGCGAGCTTGATCGGCGAGAGTGTCGAGTT
>JASHTD010000563.1 GCA_030040725.1 Candidatus Sulfotelmatobacter sp.
GTTTAGTTTCTTGCATTCGCTGCGAGGACTGAATTGATTTGTGCGGGTAGGGATCCTTCGATTCCGCAAAACAATCCGCTGCGCGAATTGTTCCGCTCCGCTCAGCATGACGTCACTAGAAGAAGCGGTGAGACTAATTCGTAGTTAATGGCATGCCAGACTTTTTACTTGAGATCGGATGCGAAGAGATTCCGGCACGGATGATCGAATCGGCGTCGCAAGAACTGCGCGAGCGAGTCGGGGCGTTGCTGAGCCGGGAGCGGCTGAGTGCGGATAAGATCAGCAACTTCGACACGCCACGACGGATCGCCTTGCAGGTGGCGGGAATTGCGACAGGTCAAGGCGACCTCAGCGAACAGATGATAGGACCGGCCGTAAACGTGGCTTACAAGGATGGGCAGCCTACGCAGGCAGCGCACGGCTTTGCCAAGAAAACCGGGTTGGAAATTTCGCAACTTGAGATCGTCAGTACTCCCAAGGGCGATTGCATCTCGGCCAGGATTACCAAGAAAGGCCGCGGGACCGCGGAAATTCTCGCAGAAACTCTCCCCAAAGAATTGGCGGCGATCTACTGGCCGAAAAACATGTACTGGCGCAAGCCTGCGGAGCGCTTTGTGCGGCCAGTGCGTTGGATCGTTGCGATGCTCGATGAGGAACTGATTCCGCTGGAGTTTGATGGGATCGCGGCGAGCAACACTTCGCGCGGGCACAGAATACTATCGCAGGGCAATGTGACGATTCTGCGCGCTGGGGCGGCGTATATCGAGGCGTTGCGGGAAGCCAAGGTTCTGGGCCGTGCTGAGCGCGAACATCAGATTCGCAAAGCGCTCGACGCCGCGACGCGTACCATCCCAGGTGCTCGCTGGCGCGAAGACAAAGCGTTGCTCGATACCGTGGTGAATCTTACCGAATTTCCATCGGTGATTCTGGGTAGTTTCGATCCGGAGTTTCTCGCCTTGCCGGGAGAAGTTCTGGTTACGGTGATGCGCGACCATCAGAAATATTTTGCGGTGGAAGATGCAAGCGGAAAATTGCTGCCGCATTTTCTGGCCGTATTGAATACCGATGGCGATCCGCAAGGGCTGATCCGGCATGGCAACGAGCGCGTGCTGCGGGCGCGCTTCAACGACGCGCGATTCTTCTGGGAGACGGATCAGAAGCGCTCCTTGCTCGACCGGCTCGACCTGTTACGGCATGTCACCTTTCAAAAAGATCTTGGCACCTATTACGAGAAGACGCAGCGCGTGCAGCGGCTTTGTAGCTGGCTGAGTGAAATCGTCAAGGAAAGCGGCATGGCGGTGCGTCCAGGTGTGATTCACAAAGCAGCGGCGCTTGCGAAAGCCGATCTGACCACGGAACTCGTGAAAGAGTTCACTGAACTGCAGGGCATTGTGGGCGGGCTGTATGCGCGGGCCCAGGAACTTGACCCGACGCTGCCGGAGGCGACGCGCCTGGCGATTGCCGATGCAGTTTACGATCAGTACAAGCCAGAATCCGCAGAAGACGACTTGCCGCGCTCGATGGAAGGGGCAGTGCTTTCGATGGGCGACAAAGCCGATACCATCGCCGGAATGTTTTCGCTCGGTCTGGTGCCGAGCGGATCGAAAGATCCGTTTGCCCTGCGTAGACAGGCGAATGGCGTGGTCAGGATTATTGCTGAAAAGAAACTGCCTTTGCGTCTCTCGGACATGATGCGCGATGCCCGGGCCGGCTATCGCCGCTCACAAGCGGAAAGGAAGTTTGTCGAGCATGCGCGATTCGATGAATCGGTGAGAACATTCTTCCGCGAGCGGCTGGAGTTTTATTTGAAAGATGTTCGTGGCTTCGCGTATGACGTAGTCAAAGCAGTTTTGGCAACCGATGCGGATGATGTGGTGGATGCGCTGGCCCGTGCCGAGGCGGTGAAGCAGGTTTTGCATATGCCCGAATTTCAGGCGATTGGGGCGGCCTGCAAGCGAATACGAAATATTCTGCGGCAGGCGGAAGAGAAAGGAATCAAGCCGGCGCGGCGGTTCGAATCACTGGCGGACTCGGCGCCTGAAGAGAAGAATCTGGCGGCGTACATCGAAACCAGCGCGCCGCGAATCGAAGCGCATCGCCAGAAAAAAGAGTACGGCGACGCGCTTATGATTCTTTCGGCGGCCCGCGAGCGCGTCGATGCGTTTTTCGACAAAGTCATGGTAATGGTCGACAATGACAGAGTGCGGGCAAACCGTCTGGCCCTGCTCGAGACCTTGCTAAAGGAATTTTCGACTATTGCCGATTTCTCAGAGATCGTGACCGAAGGGAAGGCGTAGGCCGAAGAGTCGCAGTATCGCTGGGGCAGTTTTCCTTCAAACGGCTAAAGAGGACTTTAATCCTAATTTCAATTTACGGCGCGACCAAGACATTGAGTTGCAATTAAATTTGTGAAAAGGACTGATAATCATGCCGACCATTACTCTTCCGGAAACTGAGATGCAAGAAAACAAAAAGAACGCAACCAAATACGTTTACTCGTTCGGCGGCGGCAAGGCGGACGGCCATGGAAAGATGAAAGACGAACTCGGCGGCAAAGGCGCGGGCTTGGCGGAGATGACAAATGCGGGATTGCCGGTGCCTCCGGGATTCACCATTCAGACCGAAGCGTGCCGCGAATACATGCGCGGAGGCTTGTCACCGGAAGTGGATAAGCAAATGGAGGCAGCGCTAGCCAAGCTAGAAGCTTTGCAGGGACAAAAGCTTGGGTCGGGAGAAAATCCGCTGTTAGTGAGCGTGCGCTCAGGGGCAAAGTTTTCCATGCCCGGCATGATGGATACGATCCTGAATCTCGGCCTGAACGACAAGAGCGCGGAATCGCTAGCCAAGCGCAGCAACAATCCGCGGTTTGCCAACGATTCGTACCGGCGGCTGATCCAAATGTTCGGCAATGTCGTGCTGGAGATTCCGAAGTCGGCTTTCGACGAGGTATTCGATGCGAAAAAGAAGCAGAAGAAAGCAAAGCTGGATACCCAACTCGACGCGAAAGCGCTAAAGGAAGTGATAGAGGAGTACAAGAAAGTCGTGAAGAAGCACGCCAAGCGCGACTTCCCGCAGGATCCGCACGAGCAGCTGGTCATGGCGCGGGATGCCGTATTCCGCTCATGGCAGAACGAGCGGGCCAAGCACTACCGGCGCATCAACAACATTGACGACATGCTCGGCACCGCCGTCAACGTGCAGGCGATGGTATATGGCAATCTTGGCGACACCAGCGGCACCGGAGTGGGGTTCACGCGTAATCCGGCGACCGGCGCAAAAGAGTTTTACGGTGAGTTTCTGATGAACGCGCAAGGCGAAGATGTGGTCTCAGGCGTGCGGACGCCAGTGCATATCTCGGAACTCGAAAAGATCATGCCCGATGTTTACAACCAGCTTCGCGAAATTACCACGCGGTTGGAGAAGCACTATCGCGACATGCAGGATTTCGAATTCACCATTCAGGATGGCAAGCTCTACATGCTGCAGACGCGCAATGGCAAGCGCACTGGACGCGCCGCCGTGCGCGTGGCGATTCAGATGGTGAACGAAGGGCTGATCACGAAAGAAGAAGCGATTTTCCGCGTAGAACCGAACCAGCTGTACGACTTTCTTGTACCGCGCCTCGATGAGAAAAGCACGAAAGTTGAAGTGCTCGCGACCGGGCTGCCCGCGTCGCCTGGGGCTGCCGTAGGACAGATTGTTTTCACCGCCGAAGAAGCTGTGAAAAAAGCCGGACACGGGGCGCAGAAAAAGCCTGTAATCCTGGTGCGCGCCGAAACTACCCCTGAAGACATCCAGGGGATGGAAGTTGCGGCAGGTATTTTGACCTCGCGTGGCGGCATGACCAGCCACGCCGCTGTGGTCACGCGCGGCATGGGCAAGTGCTGCGTGGCGGGCGCCGGAGATATTCAGGTGGATGAGCGCAAGGGAGAAATGCGAGTGCGTGGGCAGGTGTTCAAAGAAGGCGACTGGATTTCGCTCGATGGCACGAGCGGCCGGGTCATCAAAGGAAAGCTCAATACACTCGAGGCGTCTTCCGACGACGAGGAGTTGCAGAAGCTGCTCGGCTGGGCTGAGCCATTTCGGAAGATTGGAGTGCGCGCCAACGCAGACATTCCGCGCGACGCGGTGCAGGCGAAGAATTTCGGCGCCGAGGGCATCGGCCTGTGCCGCACCGAGCACATGTTTTTCGCGCACGACCGCATCCCGCACATGCGGGCGATGATCCTGGCAGACAACGAAAAAGATCGCCGCAAGGCGCTTGCCAAGTTGCTTCCCTATCAGCGTAAGGACTTCGAGGGCCTCTTCAAGGCGATGAACGGTCTGCCGGTCACGATCCGGCTGCTAGATCCGCCCTTACACGAATTTCTGCCGAAGCGCGAAAAGCTGATGGTCGATATCGCAACCATGTCGCGCGCGACGGCCAAGCAAAAAAAAGAGCTGGTCACCGAATATCGCGATTACGGCGTGAAAGGCTCCGGAGATCTCAAGAAAGTTCTTCCCGCATTGCTTTCGCGCGTGGAAGAGTTGCATGAATTCAATCCCATGCTGGGGCATCGCGGATGCCGCTTGGGAATTACTTATCCCGAGATTACGGAGATGCAGGCGCGGGCGATTATCGAAGCGATCGTCAACGTCGAAAAAGATGGAATCAAAACCCACGCGGAAATCATGATTCCGCTGATCGGTACGGTCAAAGAAATGGAAAATCAAGCCACGATTTGTCGCAGCGTTGCGGAAGAAGTATTCAAAGAAAAAGGCAAGCACGCGCACTACCTGGTCGGCACGATGATCGAATTGCCGCGCGCCTGCCTGGTTGCGGATGAGATTGCGAAAGAGGCCGAGTTCTTTTCGTTCGGCACAAATGATTTGACGCAAACGACGTTTGGCTTTTCGCGCGACGATATCAACAAGGTGCTGCCAACGTATCTCGCAGAGGGAATTTTAAAGCAGGATCCGTTTGCCGCGATCGATCGCGATGGCGTAGGAGAACTGGTTCGCATCGGCATCGAGCGCGGGCGGAAGACGCGTCCCAAGCTGGAAGTGGGAATCTGCGGCGAGCATGGCGGCGATCCGTCGTCAGTTGAATTCTGCCATCAGGTTGGGATGGATTACGTCTCTTGCTCTCCCTTCCGCGTGCTGACCGCGCGACTGGCCGGTGCGCAGGCGGGCGCGACGGATGAACTAAAAGTAGAGGGCGGAAGAACAAAATAGAAGGACATGCACAATTCAGAAAACGGTAAGGGCATTCGACGGATGTCGAATGCCTTTTTTATTTTAAGCTCGCCGGCATTGAACTCCGCACCGACTTTCTTTCTCCACGAACTACCCACAAATCGGCCCAGAGTTTCTCTTGCCACTCGCCATCACTTTGCCCGCAAGATTCGGATAGATGCAAGCTCTGCGCAAAAATTACTGTATCCAAGGCATGGCAGAGTTACTCGAAAGACTCAGGCTTGAATCGGACTCCTTCGAATAAGCCTGATCGGGATGGGACTCAATGCACGCACTTCACAATGTTTGCTACCAGGCTTTGACCACGCGGCAGGCGCATTTTGCCGAGTCGTCCGACCAGGCGCGCCGGTTCTTCCCGGAGGTTTCAGTAATTGGAGGATTTCTCGAACCCACACCGCGAGGGTATGATTCACTGGCTGCATTGGTCAAAGATGGGCAAACCGTAAATCTTGCGCTGGAGGCGCCTTATCAGCCGCAACCTGGATGGACTCTGGTTTTCGGCAGTCCAATGCTGCAGATGGTTTATGAACGGGATCGCCCCGAATTGAACTCAACGCCCACGGGGGAAACTATTGTCGAACTTGGCCCGGACAATGTGCCAGACATGATGGAGCTGACTTCTCTGACCAGACCCGGTCCTTTCAGCAGACGCACGCATGAGCTGGGAACTTATTTGGGCATCTATCGAGATGGAAAGCTAATCGCGATGGCGGGAGAACGGCTTAAGGTTCCCGGCTATACGGAGGTGAGCGCAGTTTGTACAAATCCCGACCACACAGGGAAAGGCCACGCGCGGAGGCTGATGACGATGGTGATGCTCCGGATATTCGATCGCGGAGAAACACCATTTCTACATGTGCGAGAAGCAAACGCGCGCGCTGTTCAGTTGTATGAAAGATTGGGATTTGCCAAGAGAGTGTTGCTCCATCTGGCGGTGCTGCGGAAGGATACGACACAATGATGAAGCGCTTTTGTAGAGCGCACCACTTTCCAGCCGCGGCTAACGATCAGTACAAGTGGAAGTCAACTTCGACGGCGATTTCAACGGCGACGGCATGGCCGTCTTTTTGTCCCGGTTCAAATTTCCAGTTCCTGACAGACTCGATTGCCTTCTCATCCAGGCCCATGCCGAGGGCATTGATGACGCGGATGTTGGTTGGGCGGCCGTTGGCATCCACGATGAGGCCGAGAACGCAGGTCCCCTGATATTTGGCTTTGCGCGCTTCCTCGGAAAACTCAGGATCGGTTTGGTAAATGACGCGCGGAGCAGTGACGCCGCGGCCGGGACGGAAGTAGCCTCCGCCCATGCCTCCACCGATTCCGGGGCCGACGCCACCACCGGTGCCGGAGCCGACGCCACCTCCGTAACCGGAGCCAATACCGCTGCCTCCTCCCGTGCCATTGGAGGGAATCACGGCGGAAGATTTGGGGTCGCCGAGCACCGGCATATTGTTCATCGCCACCTTGATGTCGGGCGGAACAATAACAGTGGGCTCGACTGCCAACTTAGGATTCATGTTGCGGATTACTGCGGCAGGAGGAGTGATCTGCTGCAGCGAAAATTTTGGCAGCCGTCCTTTGGAGGCTTGCAGCACGTCGCGGTCACCACCGCCGCCTCCGCCACCCGCCTGGGTTTTTGCCGGCTTGAGATCGAAGTCGCCGGGATCGACCAGTTCCGTTGTTGTAGAAGCTTTCGCCTGAACCTTGGGAACGAGACTGCGAACCCAAATCGTACCCCCAATGATCAATCCGAGCACGACCACGTGGGCCGCAGTCGAACCCAGCGCGCCATTTTTCTTGTAGTTGTAAAAACCCCAGATGTCTTTGACCGGCTCCGGCTTGGACTCAAGCTTGAGAGGCGGAAGCTTCTTGGGAAAGAAAAAGTCGTCGAGACCCTGGAACAGTGATTTCCACAGGGGCTCGAAAGTTTCGGGAGCCAGCAGGAGGTTGAGTTCCGGTTCAGTCCCGGTGTTCGGTTTTACTTCTACAGATACCATTGTTCCCCGGTGTGTGCTCCTGCAGGTGTAGGTCTCCAACTCTGGGGACGCCCATCCTACACAGATGAGTCGCCTTTCCAACAAGTTGCCTGTCGATTTCTTATGATTCGGAATCGAGCAGCAAGAATCTGCCTTATTCCACAAGGCACTCCAACCACCCTGAACTTTCTGCTGAAGATTGTACCTCTTTCCCGGCGGTTTACGTAGTGTATTTGCAAGGAACTGTGGTCTACGCTCTAACGTAGTGAAATCTATGAATCGAATCGTGATACAGCGGATCGGCATTGGGTTGGTTTTTGGTACTTTGGTCTCTGCGACCGCTCTTGCCGGCGGTAAGAGCGCGCCTTCAACGGAGACAAAGCCATCGTCGGAGCCAGTGGTCGAGATTGAAGATGTGGCGCGCTTCTATCGAGTCTACGATGCCGCGGGCGGACATCCGACCGCGGATCAGCTTCAGCACGATTATCTTGATCCTGGGTCTGAGGGACTTCATCATTTCGCCAAGGCGCGCAATATTACGGGAACAAGAATTGCCGATACTTTGGCCAAGCGTCCTGAGCTTTATTCCGACGCCAAGCGCTGCATGGCCGTTCTCCCGCGAGTGCGCGAGCGCTTAAAGGCAGCGCTGGGGACTTTGAGGGATCTCTATCCCGAGGCGAAATTTCCGCCGGTAACGATCGCCGTAGGCCGGGGAAAGCCCGTTGCGATCGGGAGCCCGGTCACTGGCATCCAGGTTGGCCTTGAGGCTCTTTGCGCCACAAACTGGCTCAATCCTAACGTCGAGGATCGCTTTGTTCACGTGATCGCGCATGAGTATGCCCACGTTCAACAGGCGCAAGCGCTTGTCGATGAGGAGCATCCTACGGTACTACAGCGGTCTCTGCTCGAGGGCGCCGCCGAATTCACCGCCGAACTGATTTCCGGCGAGCCGGGAGAGGTGACGGGGTCGCAATTCAAGGAAAGGACGGAAGGACATGAAAAGGAGATCGAGATCGCTTTCATCTCCGATGAAAACATGACCGACCTTTCCGCCTGGCTCGACAACAGCACCATGGAGAAACCCGGCGACCTCGGCTATTGGGTGGGATATCGCATCGTCAAAGCTTATTACGTGCATAGCGCGGACAAGCAGGTGGCACTGCGAGAGATTTTCCAGATGACCGATGCTAAGGCGTTTGTGGCAAAGAGCGGCTGGTATCCGGGAATTCGGCTGCCTTGAAGCCGGATCGGTTGCGTTACATTTGAAATTCCGACGATCCTGTTTTCGGTTGCGTCATCCCGAGCGGAACCGCTTTTCAGGCGGAGCGAGGGATCTCGCGCGGAGTGGTGCGGTCACGCACGCCACATCCCCATTCGACGCGCTCCCTCCGCTCGCTTGCTCAGGACAGACCACGCCCGCTGGTGAAGACACAGGATCTCGGAATGAAGCTCGGGAAAAACTATAAGCTGCATCTGCAACACGAACCACCCGCATAGACGTTCCTGATCACGCTCCCTATAATGAAAGATTCATTTATTAGGGAGATCCGCCTAGAGTGCCGCTCGAACTGAAATCCACTATCAATTTGCCCAAGACCGCCTTCCCAATGAAGGCCAACCTGCCGCAGAACGAGCCGAAGATGCTGGCGCGCTGGGAGCAGGAAAAGATCTACGAGCGCATCCGCGAAGCGCGGAAAGGCTCGCCGGTTTACATTCTGCATGACGGCCCCCCCTACACGAGCGGGCCAATCCACCTGGGAACTGCGTTCAACAAGTGCCTGAAAGATTTCATCGTGAAATCGAAAACCATGGCGGGTTTTGACGCGCCTTATGTGCCCGGGTGGGATTGCCATGGGCTGCCGATTGAAATCAAAGTCGACAAAGAACTTGGTGGCAAAAAGCTGCAAATGCGGCCGAACGATGTCCGTGCGGAATGCAGAAAATATGCGCAGAAATACTTGGATTTGCAGCGGACGCAGTTTAAGCGCATTGGCGTGTTCGGGCGATTCAACCGTCCATACGTCACCATGAACCCGCAGTACGAATCGGTGGTCCTGTCGACCTTTTTTTCGTTCTACGAAAATGGGTTCGTCTATAAAGGCCTGCGCGCGGTTTATTGGTGCATGCATGACGAGACCGCGCTGGCCGAAGCGGAAGTCGAGTATGAGAACCACACCAGCCCAACGGTATTCGTCAGGTACAAGATGTTAAGAGATGAGACGGCTTCGCTGGGCGATTCGATTGTCGGTAAGGACGTCTACACAATCATTTGGACAACGACCCTATGGACCCTTCCTGCCTCCATGGCCGTAGCATTTCATCCGGAAGAAGAGTACGTCGCCCTGGAATCTGGCAACGCGGTGTACATCTTTGCAGCGAAGCTTGCTGATGCGGTTGTCGAAAAGTGCGGCCTTGCGGATGTGAAGGAACTCGGGCGCTTCCCGGGACGTACCTTCGAAGGCTTCTATTTCCAGCATCCGTTTCTCGATCGCAAGATTCTCGGTGTCCTCGCTGACTACGTCACGATGGATACCGGAACTGGCGTCGTGCATACTGCGCCGTCGCATGGTGCGGAGGACTTCG
This sequence comes from Candidatus Sulfotelmatobacter sp., assembly GCA_030040725.1. Lineage (GTDB taxonomy): Bacteria > Acidobacteriota > Terriglobia > Terriglobales > Acidobacteriaceae > Sulfotelmatobacter. The sequence goes on from JASHTD010000563.1 coordinate 9,795, forward strand.
TTACCGGCGTGAAATACGGGTTGGACGCGACCAGCAATGTCGATGAAAAAGGAATCCTGCGCAACGGCTTGCCCGAGTACACGGGCAAACGCGTTTGGGACGCGAACCAGCCGATCATCGATTTACTCAAGAGCCGCAGGGCTCTCCTGCATGTCGAGAAGGTAGAACATTCTTATCCGCATTGCTGGCGCTGCCACAATCCGGTGATTTTTCGCGCGACGGAGCAATGGTTCATTTCGATGGAAACGCCTATGCCCGGGATGAGGGATATCACGCTGCGCGGCAGAACGCTGGAAGAAATCAAGCGTGTGAAGTGGGATCCCGCATGGGGCGAGGAGAGGTTGTCGAACATGATTGCCACGCGGCCCGATTGGTGCATTTCGCGGCAGCGGGTGTGGGGCGTGCCAATTGCGGTATTTCTGTGCGAGAGTTGCGGCAAGCCGCTGAACGATAAAGCAATCAATAAGAAAGTGGTTGAACTCTTCGGGCGCGCCGGTTCCGACGCATGGTTTACCGACGAACCGTTGTCGCTTCTTCCTGCCGGAACGAAATGTCCGCACTGCGCGGGGACGAAATTCGAAAAAGAAACTGACATCTTTGATGTATGGCTGGAATCTGGCGCGAGCTATCTGGCGTTGATCGCCGAGGAGAAGACTGCCGATGCGCCGGCGTATCCCTGGCCGTCAGATCTCTATCTCGAGGGCGGAGACCAGTACCGCGGCTGGTTTCAGTCTTCCCTGCTCTGCGCCATGGGCACGCACGGCACGCCTCCCTACAAAGGCGTGGTCACGCCGGGATGGACGCTCGACGAAAAAGGCCAGGCCCTCTCGAAGTCGCGCGGGAACGATGTCGATCCCGTCGATATTGCGAACCGGCTGGGCGGAGAGGTTGTGCGGATGTGGGTTGCCTCGGTTGACTTTCGGGAAGACGTAGTTGGGTCAGAAAGACTGATGCAGACTATTTCCGAAAGCTATCGGAAGATTCGTAATACCTTCCGCTATATCTTGGGCAATCTGGATGGATTCGATCCAGGGCGTGATCAGGTTGCGTTTGAGGAGATGGAAGAGATTGATCAGTACATGCTATTGCAGACCATCTCGTTCGCAGATGGCATTTCCAAGTTTTATGACGAGTTCGCCTTTCACAAGATTTATCAGCGGCTCAACAATTTCTGCATCGTTGACCTTAGCGCCTTCTATTTCGATGTACTGAAAGACCGTTTGTATACGTCTGCTCCAAAATCACCGAAAAGGTTAAGTGGCCAGACGGCGCTATGGAGGATCGGCGAAACACTCGTCCGCTTTGTTGCCCCCATTTTGAGCTTTACCGCAGATGAGGTGTGGCAACACCTGCCAACAGCCGCGTTCCGGGAGGAGAGTGTCCACCTAGCGAGGCTCGTCGATGACAAGTTCACGGCAGGAGGTGCAATCTGTTCGCCCTCAGCGAACAAAATCAGCAGCAAAATTCTGGATGATATCGCCGGTGATAAAGGATGGATTCAACTCCGACGAGTGCGCGACGAGGTTCTCAAGGCCCTGGAAGAAGCGCGCAATAACAAGATGATCGGGACGGGGCTCGAAGCGCAGGTGAGCTTGTCTGCGGCGGAGCCGGTCTATTCGGTGCTGGCAAAATATGCCAGCCAACTGCGATATCTGTTTATCGTATCAGCAGTCACGCTGACGCAAGCCGCTGGCAACGGCACCGGCAGCGTGCATGTCGAGGTAAAAAAAGCTGATGGTCTGAAGTGCGACCGCTGCTGGAACTATTCGACGCACGTGGGCGAAGACAAGAACTATCCCACGGTGTGCGAGCGCTGCAGCGCGGTATTGAAGGAATTGGAAGCGGGAAATTGACCGGGAACTTGAAGAAGGAAGGTCAAGGTTTCGGGGGCATGCCGTGAACTGGCAGAAAGCAAGAATGACTGTTTTCACGGTGCTGATCCTCTGCCTGATTCCGGCCACGCGCTATTACCAGATTGACCGGCCCCTCATGCGCCGGCTGCGAGGCCCAAATCGAGTAAATCCGGCAGAGCTGCACTTGAGCGGCGAATTCGTGGAAAATAATCTTGGAACCGAGCAGGATCCAGACGGTTCCGTCACTGTGCGCATGATTGCGCAGCAGTATTTGTTCGTCCCCCATTGCGTTCTGGTTCCAGCCGGCGTGCCGGTGCACCTTCGGATCACCAGCGCGGATGCGGTGCACACGTTTGCCCTCATCGGCACGCACTATGCGGTGAAAGCGCTGCCGGGAACCATCACCCAGGCGCAACTTCAATTCGCCGACGCCGGTGATTACACCGCCGCCTGCGCAGAATTTTGCGGAGCGGGCCACTTCGAAATGCGATCGGAGCTGAAGGTAGTGCCGCGTGAGCAATTCCCTGCCCTGGGTCCGGATAAAAGAGGTGGATGTGTGGCGCGATAGACGAGTACGGGATTTTCGCGAAGGTGATAAGACTGGTCTTCTTCGAAGG
>JASHTD010000564.1 GCA_030040725.1 Candidatus Sulfotelmatobacter sp.
CATGCGCTCAAGAGACTGCAGATCAAGAGCAGGTTCCTCAGCAGCGCTTTGCGCCGGTTCGGAATGACAACGGGAAAAACACAGGTGATCTACAAGGACGCTTAGAACGCTCCTCCACCGCCTCCGCCGAACCCTCCGCCGGAAAATCCTCCGCCTCCGCCAAAGCCGCCACCACCGCCCCATCCCGATCCCGTCGAGCTTGCCCGCGGAGCCGAAACAAACACCTGATGCATATCTGTCGCCATGCCGTGCATGGAACTTGAGAACAACAGGGGATTAAACATCATTCCGTACCCATAACCGGGGCCGGCATACCAGCTCGGTGGATCTTTCACGATACCCTCGAAAGCCTGCGCCCAGTGATGCTCCACGCCCAGCGCCATCGCATAGGGCAGAAATTTTTCGAATGTATCCGGAGGCATGGTTTTGAGCCGGTCGCGATCCACGCGATTCATGAACTCCTGAAATCCCAGCACCGCGATGTGAATACGCGCGCCTTTCAAAGTCTTGGCCGTCATCACTCGCGCGAACAGATACCAGATCACAGCCGAAACCACGACACTCAAAATCGCCATGGGAACCGAACTCAGAAAATCAGCCCAACCCAGAACCTGAGCGCCCGCGAAAGCCAGAAGAACGCCAACCGCTGCTGCGATGCTGTACCCATTCGCCGACTCCGGATCGAGCGTGTAAATCCCCTTCGTCTTCAGTTCCGACATGATGTCTTCACGAATCACCGGCACCGCTGTGTAGAAGCGATTCCGCAGGCCGGAAAGACGCGTCTCATTCCCATCAGGGAAAATATTCTCCAGCATCACGTGCTCATGCGGCTGCAGGTCTTTGTCGGCCGGCTTCAGCAGATGAAGAACGTAGTCTTTGTGATGGAAGACCAATCCCTTGTCGTCCGTCTCCTCGATTTTCAGATACCCACGTACCGCCAGATCGACGATGGTGGAAGTGATGTCGCGAGGATGGATGCTGTCATCGAGCAACGTCCCCGCCTCCGCTGGAGAGATTCCTGATGGCGGCTCATACATCGGCGCAACCGATTCTCCAGGATCAGGATCGCGCCCCACAGACCACCACAACGTAAACATCACGACGAGCGTAGCCAGCGGCAGGAACACCACCGGGTTTCCGCCGACAAACCACCAGAACTTCGTGAAGCCACTCGGCGCCCTGAGAATTCCTTTGGGGATGTAAACATCAATCGTCAGCCCTCCCCGCATCGGCAGAGGGTTCGTCGTCTCGAATTCAGCAGCCGAGCCGTCGACTTTCGCGGTCGCATCGCGCTCGGTCGATCCGTAAACGCCGGTGAACGCCTGCGCGCGCAACGAGCCAGTGGCATCGGCGGGAAAATGCACCGTCGCAGCGGCATGATCGATCGGCACTGGCCAGTCGTTGCCGGTAACGTTCCAGTAGAACTCGTCATATTGATCGAAGAATCGTGTTGCATTGCGGACGCGGTAAGCAATCTCAACCGTTCGCGTGGAATCGTCTGCATCGGGAATGTAAATTTTCAGATCACGGTACGCGCCTGAGGTTGAGGAATCATATTTCAGCTTGTGGCCACCTTCATCTGTCACGCTAGCCACACTGACGAACAATTCGTAATTCGTCCCGTTCGGCCCGGGATATTCGATGGGAATCGTGCGATGAATGCCGTGCCACTCTCCTACAAAAACCAGGGTAATGGTCTCGTTCACTATGGCGCTGCCATCTTGCTGAACGGTAATCTCGTCCTGAAAATTCGAAATGCGCCACGAGCGGGCAAAGGCCGGCGCGGCCAGCAGACAAAGGCAAAGGACTTCCGCCACGCTGAGCGAAATTTTAAAGAGCCCGGATTTCATTGGCATGGTAAATCGCGTCTCGCGAAGATTAGCATTGGCTGCGTCACCGCTCCAAATTTGTTGGCGATCCCATGTCTCGCAAAACGCGCAAACACGGGGTCGGCCGCCACTACGAAGCTTGACTTCGTCCACCCGCTTCTGACAACATCAGCGGCGCTTGCAATTCGAGGTATCCTTGCTTCAGGGCTTCCAGCACGCGCTAAAACAGATCGCGCAACTCGTTGATCCGGGAAAACTCGAATCCGGTCTGTAATCTCCTGCGCTGTCGCGCTCGTTCCGTTGCGCCGACTCCGCAACTCCGGCGCGCATGACCCACCTGTCACCGTCGTTTTCCAGAATCCGGGGGTTTCAATGAAACGATTAAATGTTCTGCTTTTAGCTGTTTTGTTTCTGGCCGCGATCTCCCCCGCGCAGGAAACAACCGGCAGAATCTTCGGAACCGTTTCCGATTCCACTGGGGCCGTGATTCCCAATGCGCAGGTGACCATCGTCAACCTGGCGACTCGCGCCGTCCGCAAAACGGAAACCGATCGCGAGGGCTACTATCAAGCGCTCTCTCTGCCGATCGGTACCTACACGGCCACTGTCGAACATGAGGGATTTCGCAAGGTCATCAGCTCGCAGTACAAGCTGGAGATCAATCAGGCGCTGCGCGTCGATATTCGCATGCAAGTAGGAACGGCTAACCAGACCGTAGACGTCGGGGCGGAAGCTGCGCCAGTCGAGACAGTAAATGCGACGCTTGGCCAGTCGGTGACGGGGCGCGTGCTTACCGACATGCCGCTCAACGGCCGCGACGTGCTCGATCTCGCCTTGCTACAGCCCGGTGTTACCGAAAGCAACGACGACAACGGCGGAGCGGGAAATTACAGCATCGCGGGTGGCCGCACCGATTCGATCACTTACCTGCTCGATGGCGGCCAGAACAACGACTTACTTGATAACA
>JASHTD010000565.1 GCA_030040725.1 Candidatus Sulfotelmatobacter sp.
CCGGCGGCTGAAGCCAGTCCACAACTGGCGAGAACCATCGCAAGAGCGACTCGAAGCATTCTTGACATCATAGTTGTCTCCTCGTCTGTGATTTATTTCCACTGCTGCAGAAACTGTACGGTTCCAAGACAACGCCCAACTTGGAACATAAGCTGTCAGCTTGGGCTAGTTCCACTGTTAATCGCTGCGTGGTGAAAGGAGATCGGTTCGGCGCACCTCACGGCGATGACAAATCCCGATCCCGGTGGATCGGGTTGAACTCGCACGACTTCGCCTCTGCCTCTAAATTCAATCTGGCGTGTCATCCGTTCTCCCACCGCCGTAATGACAAATTCCAATGGACAATTCACCGGGATGAGTGCGGGAGCCTCGAGCAGAACACCACCCAGGCCAACGTTTTTGCTGACGCATTCCAGGCGGCTCACCGCGCCGTCCAGAGAGTACTCGACATAAGCGCGATAACGCAGGGGAAAGCGAGGGCTGGTGCGTCTTTGCAGATCGGCCATCTGAGAGGGAGGGGACGCCAATCGTTTTTTATCTTGCGACTGAATTTGCGCGGCAGAGCGGAGGACTGGTCCCTGATGAGGACTTCTCTTCACGACCACGATGGATCGGCACCTTAACTTCATTGGAAGCGGAACTGATGGCGCTGCTCGGGCTTATTGCCGTGACGACGTAATAGTAGGTCACTCCATCTTCAACCACATTGTCGACACAGCTGAGACTCGCCACCGGAACCGCGTTGACTCGCTCGCACGTTGCGCAAGTAGGATTTTTGCGCGCTGCAGACTGCTTCTGGCTTCTGTATATGCAATAACCCACAGCGTCGTCCTTCGAATGAGGTGGAGCAACGCTAGCATTCCACGATAGCGTGACTGTGTGGTCCCCAGTTCCCGAAGACTTCGGTTGCACGGATAGAAGTCCGGCCGGTGGGCAGGTCGGAGCTGTTGAAACCTTCGACACTGAACTCTTGTTGGCTGTAGCGATATCTACGCTCTTGGGACCGGTAACTGAAACTTGTGCTGCCTGGCTGCAGCACAAAGAGATTCCGAAGCCTGAAAATAGCAGAACCCAAAAAGCTTGCCGGAGTATTCGCCGTTTTTGCATGTCAGAAATTTATTCCGAAGATGATCGCCGGATCGAAAACAATAAGATGGCGTTTTGTAGAAAGAAGGCGCGCTTAGCGGTGCGTCAGACCGTAAACCACAGCGACTGCCGATCCGCCAATATCAACCGTCGAAGCGAATCGCTCGAGTGTGTGATGGCCGGTTTTGTGCAGGAAGTAGCTAACCCCGATAGTGCCGGCCGTCTCTCCGGCGAAGTTCAGAGCCAGTCCCGCTGTCGATTTGCCGAACACGCGCACGATCGGGTTTAACTCCCTGCCTCCGCTTTGCAGATTCGATCGGGTGACCGCGAAATCCGCCATATTGATGGCAGCAGTCGCACTGAAGAGCGCAATGTTCTGTTTGTCCCAAAAGCGGTGTTGCGCGGGCGACTCGGTCGGAGTCACGCTCACAAACGAGGATGTCGCAGCCGAGGGCTGCGGAGCATTGGGGATTGGACCCTGAGCAACACTCGAACAACACAAAATACCGCAGACAATGAACGCCAGTGCAAACGTCCTACCCAGGTCTCTTAGATTAGATTGTTTATTCCAAACTCGCAGGTTCATCGGCGCGATCCATCAATGCCGTCGGACACAATCAATGGGCAACTTTAGAACCGGAACTTCCCTGGCGATGCCGCGTCCGGAGATTGAGCAAGAACAACTTAGGGGAGGGCGCATACTCCATCTCGCATGGCGTGTGCACTCTTTTGCTCATTAGAAGAGCAATTGCTGAACTCCCTGCCGCGAATGGTTATGGTGTGAGCTTAAGAATTCTCAGAATTGACGGCATGTTAGATCGTCTGGCGCCTAGCATCGCACGACATTGGGACCGTTGATTCCTTTCGTTGCGTTCCGTGTATCGACGACCAGTTGTGCCTCGTGGGCGATCATGACGTAGTCGTAGCTGGAGTGATCAGTCACGATCAGCACGCAATCATATTCACCCAATCGCTCCACCGGTGCTGACTTCATTTGCAAGTCGTATTTGCGCCCTTTGCCGATGAATGGAATGTAGGGATCGTTGTACCTGACTTGCGCGCCTTCACTCTGAAGCAGTTCGATGATCGTTAGCGCCGGAGATTCGCGGAGATCGTCGATATCCTTTTTATAGGCAACTCCCAGAATCAACACCTTTGCTCCGTTCAGCGTCTTTTTCTGCCGATTCAGCGCGGAAGCAACCGAGCTTACGACGTGATATGGCATGCCGATGTTGATCTCACCAGCGAGTTCGATGAACCGAGTTTGAAAATCCCACTCTTTGGCCTTCCAGGAAAGATAGAAAGGATCGATAGGAATGCAGTGCCCACCAAGCCCTGGGCCTGGATAAAACGGCTGAAACCCAAATGGCTTGGTGGACGCTGCTTCGATCACCTCCCAGATATCGATGCCCATGCGCAGGCAGAGAAGCTTCAGTTCGTTGACCAGCGCGATGTTGACACAACGATAGATGTTTTCGAGGAGCTTGGTCATCTCCGCTGCGGCCGGAGACGAAACAGGGACCGTGCGATGGAAAATCGATCCATAGAGCGCCGATGCTAGTTCGGTTGCGTTCTGCTCTAACCCTCCAACTACTTTCGGGATATCCGGCCGAGCGACCGTGGTGTTTCCGGGATCTTCTCGTTCAGGCGAGAAGGCGACGAAGAATGCACTGGTCGCGTCTCCCGAGGAGTTCGTGCGTGCTGCTTTCAGCCCTTGCAGATTGCCATTCTCGAGAATATGGACAAGCACTTCCTCGGTTGTACCGGGATATGTGGTGCTTTCCAGAATAACGAGCTGACCAACTCGCAGATGTGGAGCAACAGCTCGAGCGGTATTCCTGATGAAG
>JASHTD010000566.1 GCA_030040725.1 Candidatus Sulfotelmatobacter sp.
GTTACCACGGTCTTCTTTCCAACCATGCGGGGAATAAACGAAAACAGCGCCGGCCCTAGCGCATGAAAATGGACAACATCGCATCGGCTGAAAAGAACATGGAGAGTGCTGAGTGAGGTATGCAATAGAGTTTCCAGATGCTTCGTGCGAACTGTCGCCAGGCGTACAACCTGAAAGCCATTTTTTTTCGTACCCGGCGAAGCAAATCCTTCCGGAGTAAAGTAAGTTCGGCAATAGGCGGTGACGTTGTGGCCCATTTCCACCAGCCTTTGCCCAACCTCTTCGTAATAGGTCTCAATTCCGCTATATTTCGACCCCACACCTCTTCCTCCGATGAATGCCACCCGGAGTTGGCGCTTCTGGTCGGGCGCCACCAAACTGGTCGTCTCGCGCGCCGGAGCGAGGGCAAGGCGTCTTAGCGGAACAAAATTATCTGGACAGAGTGAAACCGGGGCCACGGCCTTCCTGGCAGACATCCGGTTCTTATGAGCGCTCCCGCGCCGCGAGGCCGTGGTGGGTCTCTTTTTCTCTTTATCTTTATCTTTGGCAACGCGCTCATACAGCGCGATCAAAGCTTCGTAGTGCGCCTCCGATGAATATCCTTTGCGTACCAATTCGCGGCCGGCAAACCCCATTTTCTCGGCGAGCTCCGGCCGTGAGCTGAGGGATTGGATCGCCTCTACCAACGCATCCACATTCCCCACGCCGTACAGAAACCCTGTTGTTCCCGCCTGCACCAACTCCCTTCGAGATCCCAGATCGGTCGCAATTACTGCCCGGCCCCGGGCATAAGACTCGAGGATGGTCTTGCCGAAAGTTTCATAGGCGTGCGATGGCAACACTGTGAATTGCGACCCCGCAATGGCCTTATCAAGTTCCGCTCCGCGCAAATTTCCGGCGAACTGCACATTGCGCAATTCCATTTGCGCTGCCAGCTTTCTCAGGGGTTCGCGCTCCGGGCCGTCGCCTGCGATGACGAGGCGAAGATCCGGCAATCGCCGCATGGCATGCAGCAGATCGTCAATGCCCTTTTCGCGGGATAATCTGCCGAAATAGAGCAGAGGCGGATTCTGTTCGCAACGAGTCTCTACCGGTTCCAGCCGCTGAAAATGCGGAAGCACCTCGAACCGTGAACCATCCCAGCCGTGTTCCACAAGCTTGTCTCGCACGAATTGGCTGGGCGCGAGGAAGCGGTCGACGCACTTGTCATAGGTTCCGATCCATTTATGGAAGTAGGCTTCGGCCACCAAGATGGTGCTTGTGCCGCGTTCCGGATAGCATCGTTCCGGTATCGCCCTCCAGAACCGGCCGTTTTTGCACGCCTCGCAGGATTCGCCGTGCGATACAAGGTTGTAGCTCGGGCACAAGACCTTGAAATCGTTTACGTGATAGAGAGCCGGTACGCCCTGCGCCTTTAGTTCCCATAAAACCGAGGGAGACAGATGATGGTAGATATTGCGGATATGCGCCACGTCAGGGCGGAACTCAGCCACCATGGCGCGAATTCGTCTCCGAGCTTCCCGTGAATAAATCGCATTCGCCGCCAGCCCGATTTTTTGGAACCAGCGGTGTTGTTGCTTGAAATCAATGTGCGGCACGAAATAGCGGTCATAGGGAGTAGGCTGGCCCCGTTCATCAGCCATCGAGAACAAAGCCGTCTCGTGCCCGCGGGAACCGAGCAGGTCCATCGCGTCGAAGATGTAGGCCTCAGTGCCGCTAAAGGGATAGTTATATTTATTGCAAAACAGAATTCTCATGGGGAGGGTCCCTCGGTTTGCCGCAGGGGATAAGCAGTAAGGAAAACCGCGATGCGACATCAGTCGACAGCAATCAGTTCGAGAAACCGATCGCCGAACTCTGTGAGATTCCGGCGACGGCTAAAGTTATGCAGCACATGTAAACGGGCAGCATGTACAACCCAGTCGAGTCGGGCGACTGCCGAGACGCGGGCCGTGCGGATCAAGTCGTAAAGAAGGAGTAGCTTTTCCAGAAAATCACCAGGTTCGCCGGGCGTGTACAGGAAACCGGTTTTTCCTGGAGTCACAAGTTCGGGAATTCCCGTAATGGCCGGAGCGAGGACCGGCTTGCCTCGCGCCATGGCTTCCATCAGAACCAATGGAATTCCTTCGCTCTGGCTGGTAAGCACAACCGCATCGGAATGCCGATACAGTGCGTCCATCTTGCTGGTTGCCACATGGCCCAGCAGCGTCACTCGATCCTCGATTTGATTCTTGCGGATCAGCCGGGTCAACGAGCTTCGCTCCGGACCGTCTCCAGCAATGGCGCACTCAAATTCCAGACCGGCATCGCGGAGTTGTGCACATGCCCGAATGAGAAAGGCATGATTTTTCACTCGATGCAGGCGTCCAACAGCCAGCAGCCTGAAAGATTGTTCTAGGCCGCGATCTCGAACGCCCTCAATCCGCTCCGGTACAGTGACGCCGAGCCGTGAGACGCTCACTTTCCCGACTTCGACGGCCGGAAACTTCTGCAGAATGTATCTGCGGTTGTATTCGGAGATGGTTATGCAGAAACGGCAACGTTCGAGTTTCGTGTCGAGATAAGCGCCATGCGTCAGCAGATCTGAGCCGTGCAAGGTGAGACTGTAATGGATGCCCAGAAGTTGTGCCGCTGCCATACCAATCCAGGATCCAAAATAGCCATGGTGCACATGAATGTGATCGACCTCCCGCCCCTGCAGTTGCACGGCGTAGTAAGCCCCCAGCCACGTGTGCATCAGCGCTTTCCACCGTCTTCCCGCCGGTTCATCCCCCCGCGTGAGAATGCGACGAAGCAAACACGAGATTCGGTTCCATCGCGTTACTGCCAAAGCAGCTGCGCGCAGAAGAGTCCGGATTCGCAGTGGTTGCAGGTACAGAATTTCATGCTCGTGGTGTTGTACCGGTGACTCCACCGCCGGCCTGCGAAAACTTCCTGCGATGACTCGAATGCCACGACGCCGCAGCTCCTGGATTTCATCGTTCACGTAGGGTTCGACCGCGACAGGGAACGTATTGGCGAGGTAAGCGACCGTGAGCACAGAATGAGCTCGCGAAGAATGTCTATTCAGCGTATGACGGGATTCTGGAAACCTGCCGAACAGGGATGGATTTGAAACGCAATTCTTGGCTGGCACGCCTGCGTTGCGCCGCCAGCATTCCGGCCATAGTGAAAAGCAGCCCGTTCACGAACTGATAATTCATCACCACCAGAGCGGCGTTGACCCAATAAACCCCAAGCAAAATAGGCCAAAGCCAATGAAACTCATGATTCAGCAGTCCTTTCGTTTCGCCTTCTGGAACAGGCCCCCAGGCAAGCCGCAACAACTCCCACATGAGCCAGAGGTAGAGAGCAAGCCCGATGATGCCGTGTTCGACCAGAAGTTCGAGGTACGTATTATGCGGATAGAGTTCTTTTTCGCTGTAGCCACTCACATGCCGCGCCAGCTCTGACGGCAATTGGTTCACGCCCCATCCGGTGAGCGGTTTCTCCATGAACATCTGCCAGCAACCGGCATAGACCGCCTGACGAAAATCGAGCGGCACGGATTCATCCAGGCGGTCGCGGAAAATATGCCGCTGATCGTCGAAACTCTAGACAGCCAGCGATGCCAGCACTGCCATGACCGCTATAGCGATGCAGGCGCGCCGCAGCCCACGATTGTTCGAAAGGAAGATGAATATCCCCATGCTGG
>JASHTD010000567.1 GCA_030040725.1 Candidatus Sulfotelmatobacter sp.
AGGACGACGTAAATCTGATCATTGCGGAGAAATGGTCGCGCTAGAATGGCATGGCACGCGACTTCGCAGGTACAGCCTGGCATGAAGAAACACCGGCACGGGATTCACCTGATCGCAGAAATTGCCGACGTTTCCATCGGAACGGTGGATCGTGCCTTGCATGGCCGCCCCGGCATCAACGAAGCCACGCGCCAGCGCATTCTGAAAATTGCCGAGCAGATCGCTTATACGCCGAATTTAGCGGCGCGCGCTCTTTCGGTTTCCAAGGCGAGCGCCCGCATTGGAGTCTGCATCCCGCGGGAAATCCATTTCTTCTACGATCAGCTTTGGGGTGGAGTGCTGGATGAGGCCAAAAGCGTAGCGCCGCTGGGCATTCAATTCATTCATCGTCCCGTCCACGCTCTGGGTGAACGCGACGCGGAGGCTTTTCAGGAGCTGGCGGAGAGTGGAGTCGACGGCATCATTCTCACCGCTGGCAATCCGCGGAGCCTCAAGCCGCTGATCGACGCGGCGGAAGAAAAAGGCATTCGCGTGGTTTGCGTTTCGACCGATGCACCCGCGAGCCGCCGCTCCAGCATCGTTTGCGTCGAACCTTGGCTAAACGGCCATCTTGCTGGGGAATTAATGGGGAAATTCGTGGCCCCAGGCTCGAAAGTAGCTGTAGTTGCCGGCATGTTGAGCGCGGAAGATCACCGCCAGAAAACCGCCGGCTTTTCTGAGGCATTTCCGCAGCACTGTCCGGGAGGCGAGATCGCCACCGTCATTGAAGGCCACGAAGATGAAGACGAGAGCTTCCAGAAAACGTTCGATCTTCTGGGCCGAATGCCGACCCTTGCCGGGCTCTACGTCAATACGGTCAATTGCCTTCCAGTCTGCCGCGCGCTGGGAGCGCGAGGGCTGGCGGGAAAAACCAAGTTGATCACTACCGATCTTTTCGCAGAGATGTCTCCATACTTCGAAAAAGGCACCATCACAGCTTCCATCTACCAGCAGCCCCATCGGCAGGGCCAGCTGGCGGTGAGGTTAATGGCGGATCACCTCACTAGTAAGGCGGCTTTCCCGGCCAATGTACACCTCAGCCCCGGGGTTGTGATGTCCTCGAACCTGCATTTATTCCGGGAGATACGACTGGCCGCTATCCGATTCGACGATTCCCTTCTCTCCACTGCCGCGCATCCTGTCAAGGTCGCGAAGCGGGTCGTCAGATAAGCCACGTTTGACCGGGATTTGGTCTCTCGCCTCATTTGAAATCCTTCCTGACAATGTAAATTCAGATTCTTAATTGCCGCCATGCAAGATTTTTCTTGACAAGACTAATTGAAAACCGCTATAAGCTGGCGCTGTATCGTTAACGTTAACGGCGTGAGTCACAATTTCACCTGGGGTGTGCTCTATGGAATCTAGCCTTTCGCGCTGCCGCAGCGTTCACTCACTCGCTTTACAAGCCTTTAAGTTCGGTCTGGCGCTCGCTGCCATGGTCGTTCTCGGCTTTTCTTTTTCGGCCTATGGCCAGGAGGCGACGATCGTCGGCACCGTTACCGATCCTTCAGGTTCGGTGATTCCCAATGCCAAGATTCGTCTCACCCATGTTGAGACCGGCGAAGTTCGCAGTGTCGTGACGAGCGACACCGGACAATACGTGGCTGCCGATCTTCCCATCGGCCACTATAACGTCGGCGCTCAAGCCTCGGGGTTCAAGTCGGCCGAGCGAAACAATGTGGCTCTGAACGTTGCTGACCGCGCCCGCATTGACTTTCAAATGCAGTTGGGCTCGGCGACAGAGACTGTCACGGTGGAAGCCAACGCCGTGAAAGTGCAATCCGATTCTGGCGAGATCAGCGACGTGATTAACGGCCAACAGATCACTCAGCTCGCCACCAATGGACGCAGCGTGTTCGAACTCGAAGACCTGACACCCGGCGCGTCCAGTATCCAGGCGGATTTCCAGGTGCCCACTTCCGCGGGCGGAGATTTCAACGTCAGTTTTAACGGGCAGCGAGTGAGCCACAATCTCTGGTTGATTGATGGCGGCGAAGCCGCGGATCGTGGAGGAGGCGGCGGCGCTGACGTTCTGCCCTCGATGGATGCTATCGCCGAATTCCGCACTATGACTTCGAATTACAGTGCCGAATACGGCCTTTCCTCGGCAGGCACGATGACCATGGTCATCAAGTCAGGCACCAAGCGGCTGCACGCGACCGCTTTCTATTTCGGACGCAACAATGCATTCGACGCTCGCAACTATTTCAACCCGGCTCCCAATAAAGTTGCCGAATTGCGTTTCAACGACTGGGGTTTTAACGTCGGCGGACCAGTGGAATTCAAAGCAACGGCCAACCCAAAAACATTCTTCTTTTACAACATGGAGTGGCGCCGGTATGTGCAAGGAGGACTGTTCAACGTTACCGTTCCCCTCGCGAACATGTATCCCGACGCCAATGGCGCTGGAACCGGCGCTGTAATCCCGACTACTCTGGCCAATGGCACCTCGCTCGATATGGTGGTTCCAACCGGCGTTGTTGGCCTTGGAGCCAACTGCCCGGGCGGAAAGCCTCCCGCCGGAGTCGTTCCTGGCAAGCCCTTCCCCAATAACACGATTCCGGATTGCATGATTGATCCCAACGCTACCGCGTTGCTGAGCGCTGGAATCTTCAACAAGCCGACAAGCGGCTGGCAGTTTATCGGCGGCAACAATTCCCCCACTTATGGAAAGGAAGAGATTGCCCGCATCGATCATCAGTTCACCGATAAGTTCTCGGTGTTTGGCCACTGGATTTCCGACCAGGCGCAGCAGACCTACGGAACCACGCAATGGAGCAGTGACAACGTTCCCACGGTTTTCAACACCTTCGGCAATCCCTCTTACAGTGCGGTTATACATACCACCTATGTGATCAGCCCGTCTCTGCTGAACGAGGTTGGGTTCAATTACGACGGGAACCGCATTGCCATCCTGCCGCAAGGCGTTTACAAGGCGCCGTCGGATTTCACTGAGGGCGCAAACCGTATATTTAACGGACCGAACGTCGACGACCGCATCCCCGACATTCATTTGTCGGGAAGCACGGGCACTTTCTACACGGCGAACTGGACGCCCTGGAACAACACCGCGAATGACTATCAGGTTCGCGATGATCTTTCCTGGACCAAGGGTGCACACCAACTCAAGTTCGGCGCTAGTTGGGCGCTTTACAAGAAGGCGCAGGATTATTTCGCGGAAACCCAGGGCGGTTTCGGATTCAATGGCACATTCACTGCGCCGACGACTTGTACGACATCGACCACGGTCACATGCGGATTGGACTATGCCGACTTTTTGCTCGGCTACGCTCAGTCCTATAACGAAAACGCGATCAAATCGACCGGCTACTGGAACAACATTTCGCCCGCCGCTTATGTGCAAGACAACTGGCGTGCCATGCCCCGGCTCACTTTGAACCTGGGATTGCGCTGGGATGGAATTCCACATACGTACGAAGCCTATAACCACATGTCGAATTTCTATCCCAATCTCTACAACTTCGCGGACAAGCCAGTTTTTGCGAATGCCGCGGATACGCAAATTGCCGCCACCAGCCCCGGTCTCGGAACCAGTTCCGTGGCCGAGTTGCAGGGTTATAAGTTCTATCTCAACGGCATGGGGATTGAGAGTCAGAATGGGGTTCCCAAAGGATTGGTCAACAATACCTGGGACGCCTTCGGACCTCGTCTCGGGTTTGCATACGATTTGCTCGGCACGGGAAACACAATCGTCCGTGGCGGCTTCGGCATCATGTACGAGCGCATTCAGGGCAATGACATGTACAACGCCGCTACCAATCCACCTTGGGGCTACGGATTGAATGTCAACAATGTTCGTTTTTCCAATCCTCACGACAGCGCCACTGGTGGAGCGATCACCGTCCCGATCGTCACTGCGTCAGTTACGGGACTTAACCAGAACTATCCTGCCCCCACAACCTATCAGTACAGCGCGGGAGTTCAGCAGGCGATCGGCAGGAACGCAGTTCTCTCCATGTCGTATGTCGGCAATCAGGATAGGCACCAAAACTATCTCCAGGAACTCGAGTTGCCTCCCGCTGCTGACTTGGCCTGCTTGCAATCGTCGAGCAGTTGTACAGGCGCGCAACCGGCCTTCAACGGCTTGGTTACCTATCCCGGTTACAGCTCGCTTAAGATTGCATTCGATGGAGCGAACGCCCACTACAATTCGCTGCAAACCGAACTACGCGGGCGCGTCACACGCGATCTGACCTTGCAAGCGGCATACACCCTGTCACGCTCGATCGATCCAAGTACGGGTGATAACAACGGCTCTAACGGTTGGGACCTCGACCAGGTTTCCGATCCGTATGTCGGATGGAAGTACGACATGGGCCCATCGGTTCTGGATCGTACCAACATCGCATTCGTGAACTTTGTTTACGATATCCCCCTGCTGCGCGACAGTTCGAACCGGTTCTTGAAAACAACTGTTGGCGGATGGGAACTCTCCGGTATCGTCACTCTGGAATCAGGGCCCCCGCTTAACCTCAGCCTGAGCGGACAAAACGTAGCCAGCATTTTCCCAGGCAACGATGTGATGAACCGCCCAGATCTGAATGGAGCCATCGGTTATCCTCACACGGCCGCAGAGTGGTTCAATCCGGCAGCGTTCGCCAACCCCGCGGCGGGCACGTGGGGCAACCTGGGTTTCGATGGAGTGCGCGGACCGGGGCGCGACAACTGGAATCTTTCGCTGTTCAAAAGCTTCGTGATCAGCGAGAGCCGGGGCAGCCGCTTCGAATTCCGGGTTGAGAGCTTTAACACCTGGAACCACACGCAGTTCGGAGCCTCGGGGACGAACGGCGGAATCAGTACCGCCTTCGGCTCGAGTAACTTTGGCGCGGTGACGAACGCTTACGATCCGCGCGTGTTCCAGTTCGGCGGTAAGTTGATTTTCTAAACATGCGAAGGGTGCGCTTGCGCACCCTTCGTTCGGCGCACACTATCAGCTCCGGTCTGATCATCACCTCGGACCGGAGCTTATATTTTCGCGGGCACTCCTGATACAGTCTCGCAGATGGCGCATAGGATCTGGGTACCGGGTATCCGCGGGCGAATTCGGCTTTTGCCGCTCTCTTTATTTGCACTCACCGCGGTTCCCTGCATCATCGCTGCGTATTCGGTCGCTCTGAATACGCAAGCCGCAACCCCTGGCGCTGCAATCGCACTCGAACAGCAGGGTAAACTCGCCGAAGCGGAGGCGACGTGGCGAATCGTCACGCGGCGGAATCCTAAAGATGCCTCCGCTTTTGCCAGCCTGGGAGTAGTTCTCTCCAAGGAACAAAACTACAAGGATGCCGCGGCAGCGTATGAAAAGGCGCTGGCGCTCAATCCAGGATTGCCGGGCATCCGCTTGAATCTTGGTCTGGCCCAATTCAAGATGGGACATTTCGATGCGGCAATATCCGAATTCCACTCAGTTCTGTCGGCTGATCCTAATAACCTGCAGGCGTCAACCTTGCTTGGACTAAGTTGTTACGGTGCGAAGCGTTTTTCCGAGGCCGCGAAATATCTTGAGCCCGCGGTAAAATCGGATCCCGCCAATTCCGAATTGCGTCAGGTATTAGCCCAGAGCTGCCTTCGCGCAAAAAAATACTCCTGCGCACTGGAAGAGTTTCGTCAAATCCTGCAGCAGCAACCCAACTCCGCAG
>JASHTD010000130.1 GCA_030040725.1 Candidatus Sulfotelmatobacter sp.
AGCGGCATGATGTTCATGTTGGACATCAATGAGGCTCCGCGCCAAGCCATGGCGATCGGAGGAATCCGCCTCTGGAAGGATGGCCGTAACATGCCCGACGTTCACGCCACCCTCTTTTATTACGGCGATCTTCCGGTCTACATGCGACTGAACCAGGGTACCGAGATGCCAGAGACCTACCGCATCCAGGGCTCGAAGGGGATCCTTGAGGTTACGGAATTCGGGCTTAGCTATACGCCGCAAACCGGCAAGGACTCGGGACCCAGCTACTACGACGCAGGATTTCCGCACGCGATGCGCAACGCCTACGAGAAGCAATGGCACGAGGAGAACGATCCGAAGTTGGGTCATGAGCCGATGCCCGAGACGCTTGCGTTCCGTGGTCCCGATTACGACGACATGAAGCCGCACCTATGGAACTTTTTCGAAGCTGTGCGTTCCCGCAAGCCGGTGGTCGAAGATGCACTCTTCGGCCACCATGCAGCACTGGCCTGCCACATGGCGAATGAATCTTATTTTCGCAAGACCGCGGTTTGGTGGGATGAGGCCTCCAAGAGCATCAAGAGTTGACCGGCAGACAGGGCAAGCGAAGGCCGTTGCAAAGCTATCTTCGAAAATCGGGGGAACTATGGAGAAGACCTTGCGGCTCCATTCGTTGCTTTTGGGACTGCTGCTGTTAGTCTCTGGCGTTGCCTTGTCTCAAGATACGGTCTCTGTGACAGGCACGATCCGAGACAATTCTGGTGCCGTCCTTCCAGACGCAAATGTCGTCATAAGAAACACCGCCACCAATGTGATCCGTGAGGTTAAGAGTAATGCTGCCGGCGAGTATGTAGCTGCCGCATTACAGCCGGGGCGCTACGACATCACCGTTTCAGTACCCGGTTTCCGCAGATATCAGGCTGAAGGTATCACTTTTCGGGTCGCCCAGAGTGCTCGCATCGACATCACCATGCAAGTAGGCGATACCCACCAAGAAATAACTGTCAAGGGAGAAGGCCTGGCCCAGGTGAATACGGAGTCCAACGAACTCGGCGGGACGGTCACTGGCAAAGAGATTCTTCAACTGCAGTTGAATGGGCGCAATTTTACCCAGCTGATCACGCTCGTGCCCGGGGTGAGCAATCAGACCGGGCAAGACGAGGGCGAGGTCGGTCCAGCGGCCAATGTCAATTACAGTGTCAACGGTGGCCGCACGGAATACAACAACTGGGAAGTGGATGGCGGCGACATGATGGA
The DNA here is from genome assembly GCA_030040725.1 of Candidatus Sulfotelmatobacter sp. Lineage (GTDB taxonomy): Bacteria > Acidobacteriota > Terriglobia > Terriglobales > Acidobacteriaceae > Sulfotelmatobacter. Next base: position 1,240 of record JASHTD010000130.1, read on the forward strand.
CAATGGCAGCAACTTTTCACTGAACGTCTACCCCAGCGTCGAGGCTATTGAGGAGGTCCAGGTGCTGACTTCCAATTACGGAGCTCAGTACGGGCGCAATGGTTCAGGCACGGTCGAGGTGGAAACAAAGTCGGGCACAAACGCTTTCCACGGCTCTGTGTGGGAGTTTGTGCGCAACGAGGCGTTCAACGCGCACAATTATTTCGACCTTCCGGGAACACCTGTAGCCGGTTACCACAAGAACGACTTCGGCTACAGCGTTGGCGGGCCCATCTGGAAGAACCATACGTTCTTTTTTTGGTTACAAAACTGGCGCCGCGAGGTGGTCCCTTTCAACTTCTTCAACTATGTTCCATCGATGGCGAATCGGCAGGGAAATTTCAGTGACCAATGTGCACCGGTGAACCCCAATCCAACAGACTGCCCCATCGATCCAAATACAGGAAATCCGTTTCCGAATAATCAGATTCCATCTATCAATCCGAACGCGCAGATTCTCCTTCCCATGATTCCCGAACCGAATACCACCAACAGCGGACAGGCCACATTCGCCGTGGCCGTAGGTCAACCCACGGCATGGTTCGAAAACCTGGTGCGGATCGATCACGATTTCAATTCCAGATTGCGGGCGACGTTCCGCTTCATTCACGATTCCTGGAACAATACCAGCGGCGAGGAGACCTTCGAAAGCACCAACTTTCCGACAATCCGGTCGCACTTCGTCGGTCCGGGGGTTGAGATAGTCGCGAGGGTCGTGGGCACGATTTCACCGACCTTGCTCAACGAATTTGCCGCAAGCTACACCACCGATCATCTCCTGATAACTCCCGATAACCCGTCGGTTTGGACGCGCGGCAGCAATTTCACCATGCCCGGGTTATTTCCCAGTTATGCCGGCAAGCTGCCAGACATCTGTCTGAGCACATCAGGGGACTACGGCGGAGGATTCTGCGAAGGCCCCTACTCTCTTCCCTGGTCGAATTCGAACCCAACCTTCACCTATCGCGATAACATGACCAAAAGTCTGGGCAAGCACAAACTGGAATTCGGCGGCTACTTCGTCAACGCGGAAAAGAACGAATACTCGTTTTCCGACCAGGGCGGCGATCTTACGTTCGACAGCACGGCGCCTGTCTCCACCGGGAATGCTTTCGCGGATATGCTGCTCGGCTATATCGCGAACTTCCAGCAGGCGAATGCTCAGCCGAAGTATCACACCAACTACAAGATGTTTGAGCCTTACTTTCAGGACGACTACCACATCTTCAAAAATCTAACTTTGAATCTGGGCCTGCGCATCAGTTTGTTCGGCACTTTCTGGGAAATAAACCATCAAGTCTTCAATTGGGATCCGGCAGCTTACAAGCGTGCCCTAGCCCCTCAGATTGATGTGACTGGCAATGTGACCGGGCAACAAGGCGCGCTCATTCTCACGCCCACGACGACCGCATTCGATGGCATGGTGCAGTGCGGTGTTGGTGGGGTGCCGCGGGGATGCCTGAAAGGGCATCTATTCAATCCCGGCCCGCGCCTCGGGTTTGCCTGGGATCCTCTGGGCAACGGCAAGATGGCAGTCCGCGGCGGCTATGGAATTTTCTTCGAGCACACCAACGGCGAGGAAGCGAATTCGGAGAGTCTCGAAGGCTCACCTCCGCTGGTGCAAACGCCAACCCAATTCAACATCATTGGCTACAACAACGTGGGTGGACAAGGACTCCTGTTCCCACTATCGACCGTCACCATTCCGGACGTCGAGCAATGGCCTTATGTCCAGCAGTGGCATTTGGACGTGCAGCGGGATCTCATCCAACACACTGTGGCGACGATCGCCTACGTCGGGGCTAAAGGAACGCATCTTACTTTGACCCATGAAGAAAACCCCTTGCACCCGGTGCCGGCTTCAGAAAACCCGTTCCACCCGGGCCAACCCATTACTGGAGATATTTGCAACAGCCAAGGCGGAGGGATCCTCACTCCCACGTTCGTGGTGAATGGCCAGACGATCACGGGCCAGCCCGCCATCAACCTGGATGTAGCCTGCGGAAATGATCCAGATCCATTTCGCCCGTATTACAGCCTCGATTCCCTTCAACGCGTAGAGCCTGAAGCCAACTCCAATTACAACGCCCTGCAGTTCTCGCTGCGAAAAACCGACGGTCCACTCACACTGGATGTGGCCTACACGTACAGCCACTCCCTCGATGACTCTTCCGATAACTCAGACGGGAACTACGTGAACGCCTACGATATTCACAGCAACTATTCCAGTTCCAACTACGATCAACGCCATATCCTCACCGTCGCCTGGGTTTACGAAGAACCCTTTTTCAGCGGCAAGAAACTCTCCCATACTTTTTTTGGAGGATGGCAGTTTGCCGGCATCATGACTTCGCAGAGTGGCGATCCTTTTTCTGTAGTCGATGGCATCTACGGCGACAACGCCGGTGTCGCTGACGGGGTTACCCTTAACGGCTCGTACGCCGACCGTATTGGCGATGCGCACGCAGCTCCAGCCGCGGGCTGTACAGTGCCCTCTACCAAAGGTCACCCCCTTTTCAACTGCGCGGCTTTCGAGCAGCCGCAAGGCCTGACCTTCGGCGACTCGGGCCGGAACAGTCTGAATCTCCCTTATCGCACCAACTTCGACATGTCGGTGTATAAGGTCTTCCAACCAACAGAAAAATTCCAGCTCCAATTTCGCGCGGAAGGGTTCAATATCTTCAACCATACTCAATGGAACGGCGTGAACAGCTACGTGGGTACGCAGAACTTTTTGTATCCGACCGGCGCGCACATGCCTCGAGTTCTGCAGTTTGCACTGCGAATTGTATTCTGATGGTTTCATCCGCGAAGCTGATGTTGGGGGATGCCGCATGATCGGGGCGGTTGACATTGGCGGTACAAAAATAGCGGTTGGGATGGTGAATGATCGCGGGCAAGTACTCTCCCGCAAGGAAGCGCCCACCGATACCGAGCGCTACGCCAATGGCTTGGCCACGATCGCCGACATGCTGCGAGAGACGGCGCGCGCTGCCGGTGTTGAACTCACCGGCATAGGGATTGGATCCACGGGCCCGGTGGACCCGTTCTCCGGTAAGTTTGGCGAAGTCGATTTTCTTCCAGGCTGGCGCGGGCAGAATCCTGGAGCGGACCTGGCTCGCATATTCAACGTGCGCGTGGCTCTGGAAAACGACGCCGATGCCGCTGCCTTGGGGGAGGCGGG
>JASHTD010000568.1 GCA_030040725.1 Candidatus Sulfotelmatobacter sp.
TCGGAATCATCATGATTGACCTGGATCATTTCAAGAGCTTCAACGACGCTTTCGGCCACGATGCGGGAGATGCGGTACTGCGCGAAACCGGTCTGCTGTTAACGAAGTGCATCCGTGTGGAGGATTTTGTCTGCCGCTACGGCGGCGAGGAGTTTGTGGTAATCCTACCGACCGCGAATCTCCAGGCCGCTCAGGCGCGCGCCGAAAACCTGCGAACAAGAATGAGGCAACTGACTATCCTTCATCAGGGAAAGCCGATGGGCATGATCACGATTTCCGCCGGAGTAGCGGGTTTCCCCGATCATGGAGCCACGCCACAAGAAGTAATCGCAGCCGCCGATGCCGCGCTCTATGATGCCAAGCGGAACGGGAGGGACCAAGTGGTAGTTGCCTCAACTCCGGCAAGGGAAGGCATGGAACTATCGGCTTCGGCTAATTCCGCTCCGAGTTGCCAGAGCTGAAGGTCTTTTTAATCGTTCTCAAACCTTCTTTCTTCGCTCGTCTCTTTCGACCACGCCGTCCTTAATGTGAATCACCCGGTGTGCGTATTCGGCGATATCGTGTTCGTGCGTGACCAGAACGATCGTGTTACCTTCGCTGTGCAGTCGGTCGAAAAGCGCCATGATCTCGTTTCCGGTCTGAGAGTCGAGATTGCCGGTGGGTTCGTCGGCCAGAATGATCGACGGCCGATTGATCAATGCACGGGCGACGGCGACCCGCTGGCGCTGCCCTCCGGAGAGTTCGTTCGGCTTGTGCATCATGCGCTGTTCCATACCCACCGCGCCCAGTACCGCCTTGGCGCGCTCGATGCGTTCTTCGGTTGGAACTCCAGCGTAGATCAGCGGTAGTTCCACGTTGTGCAGAGCGGTGGCGCGGGCAAGCAAGTTGAAGGTCTGGAAAACGAAACCGATTTCCTTGTTGCGGATGCGGGCCAGTTCGTCGTCATCGAGTTCGCTGACCAACTGCGCATTGAGCCAGTATTCCCCCTTGGTAGGCGTATCGAGGCAGCCAATCAGGTTCATTAGCGTCGACTTGCCGGAGCCCGAGGGTCCCATGATGGCAACGTATTCGCCCTTCGCAATGCGGAGGTTCACCCCCCGCAGTGCGTGCACCTGCTGCTCCGATCCCATGTCGTAGGTCTTCCACAAGTCTTCGGCAGCGATCATGCAGGACTGCGGCGGCGGAACTGCCACGGGGCTCTGCGGCATGTTGATGACTTCGGCGGTTGCCATTTTTTTCTCCTGCTCCGGCGCCACTGGGTTCTCCGAGATTAATTTCGACTTCGAGGGCTCCGCTTATGCTTCGAGTTCCTTCAGTCCAAATCCCGCTGTTCGCGATTCCTGTTAAACCCAGACTAGCTCATCGTTGGACGGATTAAGCCGGCAAAGGTTATGTCTCGTCTTCCTTTTTCGGAATGGAGTTATCAATCTTCACTCCGCTTCCAGAACGAATGGTGCGCAAAATTTTGTAACTGCCGGTAATGATTTCGTCCCCTTCTTTTAATCCATCAATCACTTCAATATCGCTGGTTCCTGCAATGCCGGTCGTCACCGGAACGAACACCGCTTTCTTGTTGCGGACTACGAAAACCCCCTGCAGTTCTTTTTCTTTGGATGCCACTTCCTTCTGCGGGGCGGCGGCATGCACCGATCCTGGGGTCGCTTTTTCCTGCTCCAGTTGCGCTTTGGTCCGCACGGTTACTGCCTGAATGGGGATCGATAGAGCGTTTTTCTTTGACGCGGTCGTGATCTTTGCAGTGGCCGAGAGTCCGGGGCGCGAATCTTTCGGGGCGTCGCTCAACGTGACCATCACTTTGAAGTCCTTGGCTTCTTCACTGGCCGTCGTTTGTTGCGATGTCGCCACGCCGGTAGAGCGCACAATGGCGTCGTCTCCGATCTCAGAAATCGTCCCGTGAAAAGTTTTCCCAGGGATTGCGTCGATACTTATCTCCGCCGATTGCCCAAGGCGCACGTTCACAATGTCGGTCTCGTCAACCATTACTTCCGCCTCGATTACCGACATATCGGCAAGCGTCATCAGCGTACTGCCCGGCGAATTCTGAATCCCGATCACCACCGTTTCCCCTTCACGGACGGGCAGATTGGTAATCACACCGTCGAATGGCGCGGCGTAGGTAGTTTTCTTCAACACATCGGCAAAACGGGTCAGGGTGGCCCGGTTCTGCGCGATGTGCTGATCGGCCGATTCTTTCTGGGCCTTTGCCTGATTAACTCGCGCCTTTGCCTGAAACAGCCCGGCGTCGGCTGTCGCCCAAGCGTCCTTGCGGCTGTCGAAATCCGATTTCGAAATCAGTCCGTCTTTAAACAAGTTCTGGGCGCGATCCCAATCCAGCTTGTTGCGGTCATAGTCCGCCTGGGCACGCAGCAGATCGGCTTCTGCCGTTTTCAGCGCTGCTTCGGCAGCCAAAGCATCGGTTTCGGCGGCTTGCAGGGAAGCCTGGTTGGCGTTTACGTCAGCTGAAGACTGCACGTTTTCCAGTTGCGCCAGCAATTGTCCCTTCCTTACGACATCGCCTTCTTTGACGAAAATATGCGTGATCTTGCCAAACGCATTGGCTCCGATATTGACATAGGTTTTCGGCCTGATCTCTCCCGATGCACTGACCACCGCAGTCAGATCTTCACGCTGCGCTTTCCCGGTCTGCACCGTGGCCACATTTTTGGCGCTCTGGTGAACTGTAATTCCCACGATCAGGGCAAGCAAAACCACCGCACCGGCGCCGATCGCAATTTTTTTCCAGGGCTTCATCGTTTCCCGTCACACTTGCAAAAGTGGGCTATCGGAACCAACTCGCGAATACGTTGAGCGGGCCTCTGTCGCAGCACACCCCAGGCGTAGCCGACGGGCACATTCCAGGATACGATCCTCGAATCAGGAAAGTTCCAACAGGAAATGCTTTGCCGGATACCAGGAACGCCGCAGGGATAGCGTAGGGGACCCGAAACACAGAATTATAGCAACCGGAGACGGTTCAAGCGGGTGGATAACAAGGCAATCCGCCCATAGGCCGAAAATATTGGCCGCTGGACGGGCAACTTTGCCGAAACGTCGGCGCGTCCAAGCGGTAGGGCTTGCTTAATCCGTTCTCTTAATGTGACTTAACCTTGCTTTCGCCCAACCGAGGGCCTAAAATACGGCAGCGGAGTTTGTTTTTCGGGAGTCCCTCTCATGTTCCGGGTTGGTTCACGTTATTCCTTATTTCTGGCGCTGTTGAGCGTGGCGGCACTGTTTTCGAACACGGCCATCGCTCAAAGTGACAAAGCCGCCGAGGCAAATAATCCCCAGCCCAATTCCGCGGCGACTGGTTCCAGCCAGCAAGTGCAATCCCCGGACCAGACCGATCCTCTAAAGCGCCCACCCACTGAAAAGCAGAAAAAGCAGCAAAAACGCAATCTTAACGTCGAGTTGAGCAAGACCTACAAGAAGTGGCTGAACGAG
>JASHTD010000569.1 GCA_030040725.1 Candidatus Sulfotelmatobacter sp.
CCGTCGCTGACCACGCGCAGCGCTTCATAGATCGGCGGCAGGTGGCCTTCTTCAAACTGCACATCGACTGCCGGCCCCGCGATTTGAATTACATGTCCAATGTTTTCTGGCATAACACCTCAACTTGGCTCTTGGCTCTTGGCTTTTGGCTTTTGGCCTTTGGCTTTTGGCTTCCCGCTAAAAACCAACAGCCAAAAGCGATTTCTTCACATCGCCGCCGCACCGCTGACAATCTCGATAATCTCTTTGGTGATCTTCGCCTGCCGCGCCCGGTTCATGGCCAGCGTCAGGGAATCGATCATGTCAGTTGCGTTGTTGGTCGCCGAATCCATGGCGGTCATGCGCGCTGCGTGCTCCGCCGCGATCGACTCCAGCAGCGCTCTGAAAATCTGAATCGCGACATACTTCGGCAGCAGCGCGCGAAACAACTCAGCAGGAGGCTGTTCGTAAAGGTAGTCGACCTGCGCGGTACCGAATTGAGACTCCGCCTCGCTTTCAGTGCTTGCGCGCATGCCCACTCCGGCGGTTACGGCTGCCTCTTTTGCCCTTTTTCGCTCTTCTTCAGGCAACTCTTCGACCAGGCGAACCGTTTGCTCACCGATTTCTTCGATCGGAAGAATCTGCTCGACCACCAAGCGCTGTGAGATTACAGATTTGAATTCGTTGAAGACTACGTAGACCGAGTCGATCTCTTCCCGCTCGTAACGCTCAATAACGCTATCGGCCAAAGAACGGGCCTGCGAAAACCCCAGTTTTCCCAAAATTCCAACATGCTCACCAGTAATTTGTATTGCGCCCGTTCGTTGCTTGCGCTCCGGTTCGCCTTCACCGGATTCCTCGGCTTCCGCCAGACTGCGTGTCTGCACCGGAGCAACCGGAAAGCGCCGGCGGAGGAAATCACGGCCTTTTCGGCCAATCGCCTCGATATCGATGTTCTTCCCGGCTTTGGATTCAAGAAACCTGGTGGCCGCCTTGGTGATATTGGCGCTGAATGCTCCGGCAAGCCCCTTATCGCCGGTGACCACAATCAGAAGGACGTTTTTCTCCGGCCGCTGGGCCAGCAGAGGATGTTTCGCCTCGCCAGTTTCCGGATCGTAAATCTCTGTTCTGGCTACGAGTGACTTCAGAACATTCGCCAGCATCTGGGCATACGGGCGCGCCGCAAGCGTGCGATCCTGCGCACGCCGGAGTTTCGCGGCGGATACCACTTTCATCGCTTTGGTGATCTGCCGCGTGTTGATCACGCTGCGGATGCGGCGACGGATATCGAGAATGTTAGCCATTTAACTCAAATCTCATTTGCTAGTGGCCGGTTGCCAAACATAAATCCTATGGTCTCGGTGAGTGCTGCTCTACTTTGCCACGGCCTCGCGAGACGCAACAAATTGTTGTTTTGCTTGCCTGACGGCCTCCGTCATCTGCGCCTTCAGGCCGTCATCGAGAACTTTCTTTTCCATGATCGTGCGTAATAATTGCGGACTGGTCATGTCGACGTACTTGTAAAGCTCCTTCTCGAACTCGCGCACCTCGCTCACAGCCATATCGTCGAGAAAGCCGCCAGTCCCGGCAAAGATGATCAGGATCTGTTTGGAAAACGGCAGAGGCGAAAATTGTCCTTGTTTCAGAATCTCGACCAGGCGCTGGCCGCGATTCAGTTGCGCTTGGGTTGCTTTATCGAGATCGCTGCCGAACTGTGCGAAGGCAGCCAATTCGCGGTACTGGGCGAGTTCTAGCTTCAGCGAGCCGGCGACTTGGCGCATGGCCTTGATCTGCGCACTGCCGCCGACCCGGCTCACGGACAAACCTACGTTCACTGCGGGCCGGACCCCCTGATTGAACAAATCCGTTTCCAGATAGATCTGGCCGTCAGTAATCGAAATGACGTTGGTCGGAATATAAGCAGAAACGTCGCCGGCCTGCGTCTCGATGATCGGCAAAGCGGTCAGGGATCCTCCGCCATTCTTGTCGCTCAACTTGGCCGATCGCTCGAGCAAACGCGAGTGAAGATAAAAGACATCTCCGGGATAAGCCTCGCGGCCTGGCGGGCGTCGCAGCAGCAGCGAAATTTCACGGTAGGAAGCCGCGTGCTTCGAGAGATCGTCATAGATCACGAGAGCGTGCCGCTTGTTGTCACGGAAATACTCGCCGATGGCGCACGCGGCATACGGGGAGATGTACTGCATGGGCGCGGGTTCGGACGCGGATGCGGCGACAACAATGGTGTATTCCATCGCCCCGTAGTCTTCGAGAATTTTCACGACCTGGGCAATCGACGAACGCTTTTGTCCAATAGCGTTGTAAATGCAAATCAGGTCGTTGCCCTTGCTGTTGATGATGGTATCGAGCGCGACAGCGGTCTTTCCGGTCTGGCGATCGCCGATGATCAGCTCGCGCTGGCCGCGTCCGATCGGAATCATGCTGTCGATGGCCTTCAACCCGGTTGCCATTGGTTCGCGCACCGGCTGGCGGTCGATGACTCCAGGAGCGAGGCGCTCAAGCGCGATGTACTTGTCGGTGGAGATTGGTCCCTTGTCATCGATCGGGCGCCCGAGTGAATCGACCACGCGGCCAATCATGGCATCGCCGACCGGCACGCTCATGATACGGCCTGTGCGCTTCACTTCGTCGCCTTCCTTGATCTCGGTATACTCGCCGAGCAACACCACGCCGACCTGATCCTCTTCCAGGTTCATGGCGATTCCCGCGACGCCATGCGGGAACGAAAGAAGTTCGCCGGCCATCACTTTGTCGAGACCATAGACACGGGCGATGCCGTCACCCAGCGTGATGACTGTGCCGGTTTCATCCACGGAGATCTTGGATTCGTAATTCTCGATCTGCTCGCGAATCAGTTTGGTAATTTCGTTTGCTTTGATTTGGGCCATATCAGCTCTCAGCTTTCAGCCATCGGCTGTCAGCTTTTTCTAGATCTCGCAATTGGCATTCGGCACTTGGTCGATGCAGAAGCGGAAGTGCCGCCTCCTAACTGCTAATCGCTTCTTTAATTCTCTCCAACTGACCTTTTACTGAACCGTCGTAAATTGTGCTGCCGATCCGAACAACGGCGCCACCCAGCAGCGACGCATCTTGTCCGTAGCGGGCGCGAACTTTCTTGCCGGTAAGTTTCCCTACCTGAATTTCGAATTGCCGCTTCTCAGCATCGTTCAGCGACCGGGCGCTGACAATCTGCGCCTCCGCAAATCCACGCCGCGCATCGAGTTCCTTTTCCAATTGCTCGATGACGCGATCCAAGAAATGAAGACGGCGGTGATCGATCAGAACGGCAATCAAATT
>JASHTD010000570.1 GCA_030040725.1 Candidatus Sulfotelmatobacter sp.
CTATCGCATCGTCGAGAAACTCGGCGGCGGTGGTATGGGCGTTGTCTACAAAGCCGAGGACGTGAAGCTGCATCGCTTCGTTGCCCTGAAATTCCTGCCCGATAAAGTCGCCAACGACGTGCAAGCTCTTGCTCGTTTCCAGCGTGAAGCACAGGCAGCATCGGCACTGAACCATCCCAACATCTGCATGGTACATGAGATTGACGAACGTGACGGACAACACTTCATTGCCATGGAGTTCCTCGACGGGCTGACACTCAAGCATAAGATCGCTGGTCGCCCACTGGAAACCGAACTGATTCTGTCGCTGGCAATCGAGATTGCAGACGCACTAGACGCCGCTCACACCGAAGGCATCGTTCATCGTGACATCAAGCCAGCGAATATCTTCGTGACCAAACGAGGTCACGCTAAGGTTTTGGACTTCGGGTTGGCAAAAGTCAGTGTCTCAGCCAGTTCCGCGAGCAACATCGCAGCGGCAGGCACGCAGACGGGTTCAGTGGACGCTGATCATTTGACCAGCCCCGGCTCGACACTTGGAACTGTCGCTTACATGTCGCCTGAGCAGGTCAAGGGAAAGGAACTCGATCCGCGCACTGATCTATTCTCTTTCGGGGCGGTGTTATACGAGATGGCGACCGGAACTTTGCCGTTCCATGGAGAGACTTCGGGCCTGATCTTCGACGGCATACTGCACTCTGATCCGCCTCCGGCGATTCGCTTCAACCGTGACATTCCTCCGAAGCTGGAAGACATCATCAATCGTGCTCTGGAGAAAGACCGCAATCTCCGTTACCAGAATGCAGCCGACATGCGAACGGAATTGCAACGGCTAAAGCGGGACACAGAGACGGGGCGCGTGCGAGCGGCGAGTTCAGGACGTGTCGCCGCCGTGCAAGAAAGCGGAACCCATGCGGTACCTGCGGCACCAACTCTCCCTTCGGTTTCCAGCAGTGCGGGTCTAACCACACCTTCATCGTCCAGCGCGGCGAAAACGGTAGAGGTTCCCGTCACCCACAAGAAATCCCTCTGGAAGATCGCCGAACCGGCAGTCGTCGTTGTCATCGCATTGATCGCTGGCGGACTTTACTATCGTTCGCATCGTGCCAAGCCCCTGACCGACAAAGACACTGTTGTCATCGCCGACTTCGACAACAGCACGGGCGATCCGGTCTTCGACAACACGCTGAAGACCGCTCTCAGCGTTTCTCTGAACCAGTCGCCGTTTCTGAATGTGCTTTCGGATAACAAGGTTGCGGCAACGTTGAAGCTGATGACTCGCCCGCCTGATGCCAAGCTCACGCCCGATGTTGCGCGTGAGCTTTGCCAGCGTGCGGGCAGCAAGGCTTACATTGCCGGATCAATTGCCAGCCTAGGCAGTGAGTACGTGCTGGGATTGAAGGTGGTGAACTGTCAAAGTGGGGACGCGCTGGCGCAAGAGCAGGCAACGGCGACAGCCAAAGAGAAAGTGCTGGACGCGCTGGGCGAGGCGGCATCCAAGCTGCGCGGCGAGTTGGGCGAATCGCTGGCCTCGGTGCAGAAGTTTGACGTGCCGCTTTCCGAGTCCACCACGGCATCGCTCGAAGCTCTGAAAGCGTACAGCCTCGGCTTAAAGGCCACTAATGAGAAAGGCTCCGCCGCAGCCCTGCCGTACGATCAGCGTGCCATCGAGCTTGACCCGAATTTTGCCATGGGCTACTTGGCAGTGGGCGATGACTACTCCAATCTCAGCGAGCTAGGGCGGGCCAGCGACTACTACACCAAGGCATTCCAGTTGCGGGAACATGCCAGCGAACGGGAGAAGCTGGCGATTGCCTCCATCTACTATCAGCGTGTCACCGGAGAACTGGATAAGGCGGTCGAGACATTTCAGGAGACGGTAGAGAGCTATCCGCGATACTGGCCAGCCTACGGCAATTTGGGCACCGTATTCTCTTCACAGGGGCAGTATGAGCAAGCGGTGGAGGTGTCGAAACAAGGCATGCGCCAGCAACCGGATTCGGTAAGTTGGTACGGAAATCTCGCGAACTTCACCCTTGCCTTGCAGCGTTTCGATGAAGCGCGGCAGATCATCCAGCAGCCACAGGCGCGAAAGCTAGATAACCTCGTACTCCGCAATGCCCTCTATGCTTTGGCTTTCCTTCAGAGCGATTCTCCAGCGATGTCGGAACAGCAACAGTGGTATGCGGGCAAGCCCGATTACGAGAGCTTTGGACTGGCGCTCGCAGCCGACACCGAGGCTTATGCAGGTCATCTCAGCAAGGCGCGGGAACTGACTGAGCGGTCGGTTGATTCCGCCATCCGCGCAGACAGCAAGGAAACCGGAGCAATCTGGCTGGAGAATTCGGCGTTGCGGGAAGCTGCCTTCGGCAATCCTGCGGAAGCTCGGCAGTCAGCGGCAGAGGCTTTGAAGCTTGTTTCCACGAGTCAGGGCGTCGAGGTCGAAGCCGCGCTTGCATTTGCCATGGCGGGTGACACGGCACGAGCCGAATCCATGGCACAAGATCTGGGGAAACGCTTCCCACTGGACACTCAGATGCAGGCGCTTTGGCTGCCTCCGATTCAGGCGCAATTGGCGCTGAACAAGAAGAACCCCGCTTCCGCCCTGACTGCCCTGCAAGCCGCGTCACCCATCGAGTTGGGGGAAATTGCGTTCTTCGTCAATATTTCCTGCCTCTATCCCACCTACATTCGCGGCGAGGCTTATCTGGCGGCGGGGCAGGGCAAGGAAGCCGCTGCTGAGTTCCAGAAAATCATCGACCACAGCGGAATCGTCTGGAACTGCTGGACGGGAGCGCTGGCACATCTGGGAGTGGCGCGTGCGAATGCGTTGCAGGCGAGAACTTCGCAAGGTGCGGATGCCGACGCTGCCCGCGTCAGGGCGCTCGCCGCCTACAAAGACTTCCTCACCCTCTGGAAAGACGCCGACCCCGACATCCCCATCCTGAAACAAGCCAAAGCAGAGTACGCGAAGGTGCCATAGCCGGGCTGCCGCCGCGTTGACCTTTGTTTTCGTCCAACCTAGTATTTCCGCCAATGGCTTTCGACTCTCGGCCCATTGGGAGGTTCGCAGGATGAACAGACTCGCAAAGATACTTGGTTTGGCGTTCGCCGTGCTCGTGCTCGTTTTGGTCGCCGGGATCACGTTCACCATCGGATGGCGTCCGTTTATAGGACCGAGGACGCGCCCGCTTACTGCACGGAAGTTCCAGAGCACGCCTGAACGCATAGCCCGAGGCGAGTATCTTGTCCAGCATGTGTGCGATTG
>JASHTD010000571.1 GCA_030040725.1 Candidatus Sulfotelmatobacter sp.
GTAATCGAGCGTCCGATCAATAGCGACGCGGTTGCCGCTGGGGACGGCACATTCAGTACGTGAAGCATTCTTCCCGACGACACAAAATGGAAGTCATCGACCAGGGTTCCATCGCGCTTGAGCGCCTGCGCGCGAACCCCGGAACCACCCGCCATGAGATCGCTTTCCCGCAGGTCGGGAAGCAAGCTTTGCAGGGCACGAACAAAGGCAGGCTTTGAGAACGAGCGGTGAAATTCATCCAGCCCGCTGCGCCAGTGTTTTGCCGCCATGCGCCAAAAACCCGGGAATGCAAGTGAGGAAGCCAGGTCGCGCAAACTGAAATCGCGGCGCCGGTAGCCTTCGCGTCGAAACGCCAGAACCGCGTTGGGTCCGGCATCTACAGTTCCATCGACTCGCCGGGTAAAGTGCACACCGAGAAACGGAAACCGCGGATCGGGCACAGGATAGATGAGCCCGCGCACCAGCGACGAGCGCTCTGGAACAAGATCGTAGTATTCGCCGCGAAAAGGAACAATCATGATCTCCCGCTCGCTCCCCGCCATGCGGCTGATTCGATCGCTGAATAATCCGGCGCAGTTCACTACGAAGTTGGTCAGAAACGAACCGCGATTCGTTTCTAACGAAACTTCACCGGTGTAAGGTTTAAGTCCAATAACCGCGGTCGAAGTGAGGATGCTGCCGCCCTGCGCGAGAATGATTTCCGCATACTTCTCGCAGACCTTCAGGTAATCGGTAATGCCGGTACAAGGAACGAGCAGAGCTCGCAACCCGTTGGCGTGCGGCTCGACTTCGTGCAGTTCTTCCGGGCTAAGGAGACGCAGTCCGGTCAGCCCATTGGCTTCGCCGCGGCGCTGCAATCGCGTTAGGCCAGGAAATTCGGCTTCATGGGTGGCCACGATCACTTTGCCGCAGACCTGATGGGGAATGCCGTGCTCCCGGCAGAATGCAAGCATGGCGCGCGCGCCTTCGACGCACAGGCTGGCTTTCAACGATCCAGGTTTGTAGTAGACGCCGGAGTGAACAACGCCGCTGTTGTGGCTGCTTTGATGCCGGCCCACGTGACTTTCTTTTTCCAGCACGAGCAGGCGAAGCTGCGGAAACTGTTTGGTGACTTCGAGGGCAACGGCCAGGCCGACGATGCCAGCGCCGATGATGACCACGTCGTAGCGTAAATCGGCCATGACGGACGATCTTAACGCAAGGTTGATTTGCTGTCGCTCTTACGATCCGCTCACGATCAGCTTAACCGGGGAGCTCCGGTGCGAAACCGGTCCGGAGGTCCCGTTTACTGTGATCGGATAGGTGCCCGGCTGCGTGCCTTGTTGCTGGTTTCCAGGCGTGCCGCCGCCGCCTCCGCCACCGTTGGTTCCTCCTGCGCCGCACGAATTCAGCAAAAGCGCCAGCGCAAACAGTGCGAGCAGCGAAGACGCGTGCAAAGACCTCCGGCATTTTTGTGAGCGTCTCCTGCTTCCAAAGATCGCAAGCGCCGGGAGAGCGAGCCAGAGAGCATAAAAGATTGCTCTACCGCGAAAACGAAAGAGATCTGCCGAACTTGCCGTGGTGTTGATTGTCATCACGATGGCAGCCGAAGAGTTACCAGGGGTCACGGAGCTAGGGCTAAAAGTGCAAGGCCCGGGCGCACCGGAACAGGAGAACGTCACGGCATCAGTAAACGAAGCCCCGACCGGAAACACATTGAAGTTGTAGCTGGCTGTTTCTCCGGGTGCGATGGTCTGGCTTGCGGGCGTGGGAGTGCTGAGCGTGAAATCCTGACCGACGCTGAGACTGATGGCCCAGGTATGGCTAGGCGTCCCGGAAACATCCTGTGTGTCGATTTTGATCGGGTATGTTCCGGGAGCCGCGTTATTGGTGATGTTGAAAGATGCCTTCAGAGCTGTGGCAGCGTCGGCGTTAATCGTAACCGGATTGGCTGGGCTGAGCGTGCACTGCGTGCCGGCCAAAGACGATGCATCGCAAGTGGCATTGATCTGGCCGCTGTACCCGTAGGTAGATGTCAGCGTGAGGTTGGCTGTCGCCGAGCCGGCTGGACTGGCAGAAAGAGTTTGCGTTCCTGAAATTGTGTAATCGCCAACATCGAATGGCACTTCGTAGGTGTTTGTGATCGATCCGGATGTGCCTTGCACCGCGATCTGATAAGCGCCAGCAGAAGCGTTTGTCGCGTTGATCGTGAGTGTGGCCGTGGAGGGGAATGAACTCACCGTCGAGGGCACAATGCTGCAACTGCTATTTCCGAAAATCCCCGCGCAGCTCAACATCACCGTATCGCTGAAACCATCCTGAGAGGCGATGTCGATCAGACCGCTCGTTCCGGTGCCGCCCGCTTTCACGTTCGGAAAGGGACTGGGCTCGCTGAGAATGAAATCCGGGTTGAGAACGACATTCAAGGTGAACGACTGCGTCGAGGGAGCCGGTCCCGCGCTGGTTGTGGCTTGCAACGTTACGGTATAGGGACCCGGAGGAGTTGTCGGAGGCACAGTTACAGCTGCGGTCATATTTACTGGTGACGAGGCTGTGGGATTAACAGTCGCGCTTGGCGTGAAGGCACAGCTTCCTCCAGTGATAGGAGGAGTGAAACCACAGCTCAGGGTGACGCTTTGGGTGAATGTGCCTTGCACCGTAACCTGGAAACTCACAGCCGGCGAGGTTGTGCCCCGAGGCTCGGTAACGCTGGCCGGCGCCGGAGCGGTCAATTGCAGGTCGATCACATGAATGGTGACGGCAGCTGTATGGGTCGTGCCGTTCGGATCGGACCCGGCACCTTGTACGTTGAAGTAGTAATCGGCTACGGCGTTCGTGCCTGCGGCAACTGAAAATGCGGCTCCCTGCGGAGTGGGAGGTAAGACTTGCGAAATTTGGAGTGCACGGAGCCGGAGGATTTGTCGTTCCAGCAATGCAACTCAAGGCGACGGAGTTGTTGTATCCGTTCAGAGAGGTGAGAGTGCCGTCGAGCGTGCCCGTATATCCCGTGAACACGGTGAGCGGCGTATTGGAAATCGAGATCTGGAAATCCGGCGTTGCCAGCAAATTAAACTGCCAGATTCCACGGCCATAGGTGGAAGCGCGCAACAGCTTTTGGCCGCCGGAGTTGAACAGCGCAAGGCCGGTCACAGCCACATCAGGCAGAAAGCCGAAAGCGCCGGTCTGGGTGGGGTAGGGCCCAACTTCGCTCCACACGGGCGGAAACGATGTCGAGCTTCCGAAGACTCCGACGTCAGTGCCAACGTAAACGATATGCGCCACGGGGTCGACCACTACCGCGTTTGTGGGAGAATCCGGCAGATTGTTTGGCGCGCCTGCGGTGAAATCGATCCAACTGGCTCCGGCATTAGTCGTCTGCCAAACATGCCCAGGGCCGCCGGTGAAACCCATCACGGTGACGTATGCGGTATTGCCGGTTGCATCGGATGTATCGATTGCGACATCCGAAATGGGAAATTGATTCGGATTGATGCTCGCGGCGCCAGGTCCGTTCAGCGTAACGTTCGTGAAAGTCGACGATCCTCCAGACACAGCAGAGGCGTCGGTCGTGACCCAGACATTTCCTCCGATCGGCATCGTCAAATTATTTGGACCAGGACCATCGGTAGTCGCATAGATCACTTCCGAGCCAGCCGCATTGCTTTGCCCACCGGCAGCGAGCGAACGCACCGTATTCACTTCTGTGCCCGAGCAGGTTCCGGTGCCAAGCGTATCGAAATTCGGGCTAAACAGCGTGAAGGAACCGCCAGATCGCGGGCCGCTCCAGACGCGGCATGTTCCAACCAGGAGGGTTGAGTTCGATTGTGGATCGAGAAGATAGGGAAAGTAGAACGCCCCATCGTCGCCGCCGAGGCTACTGCTGCTGATGACGACATTGAAGAGAGAATTGTTGCAATCGACGCCGGAAGTGCACTCCTGAATCCCCAGAGTGCCCGATCCTGTATCCGGATTTGAGGCGAAGAAGTCGCCGGTGGTGGAATCGATCGCGTTGTACCCGCCGTCGCCGCCCAGCACGTTCCCCCAACTGGTATTGGTGGTCGCTGCGGCGCTCGCCGGAGAACCGTTATCCTGCGTGCCTCCAAGAATTACATTGGGATTGGCCGCAGATTGAGAAAAAGCCACAAATTGTGTCATCGGACCGAGATTCTGGTTGAGGTCGTCGAACTGATTCGTGCCCGAGCAGGAGCCGGTGGCGAGGCCAGTGAACCCGTTGAGTGCACGGTAAACACCGCCATCGTTGGCGAAATACATTAGGTCGGCGCCATAATCGACTCCGGAAGTTGGAATCATGTAAGAAAGCACGTGCTGATCGGGATGCACATGGGCTGGCGCACCCAACGGATCGCACCCGTAAACGTGGGTGAGATTCATGAATGGAGTGCCGCCGCATGTAGGGTTCTGCACCGTTATGGAGCACTTATAAAGATTGATGGCGCCCGCATAAAGATCGGTGGCTGTGGTTCCGTTGGGAACGGCGAGCAACTCAAGGTTGTAAAACCCCTGCTCTACGCCGCATCCATCGAAGTCACCGCAGCTGGCAATTCCGGAGTCGCTGATTTGCGTCCACGCGCCGCCGCCGTTCAGGGATTGCCAGATTCCTTGATCGACCGGATTGCCATTCGAATCCGCGGAAACAAACCAGACATACATTTCGTTTCGGCCCGGCACAACGGAGATTTCGCCGCGATACATAGGACAAGTGACCGAGTAATTCTGCGGACACGCGGTCGTGCTCAATAATCCCGCAGCGCCGGGTTGATTCGAGAGTTTTGTCCAATTCACTCCATCCGGAGAAGAATAGAAGCCCTGGTAGCGCACGGCGGCGAAGAATAAGCCCGCGACTGCGTTATAAACCACCGAAGTTGCAGATGTAGCTTCCGCTGCACCGCCTGAGCTGAGAGCGTCATAGCTCCACGTCTGGCCGGCATCAATCGAGGTGTAGAGGCCGGGATATGTATTGCTGGTGACTGCGCCATCGACAAAACCTTCATTCGAGACCGCCATGGCTGCGACGATCGTGCTGCTGTTAACGCTGCTGAATGCCATGCGCGCGGCGCCCAGTCCGGCAAAGGAAAGCGAACCCGAATTTGCCGTGGAGACCAACGTCCAGTTCTCACCGGCGTTGGTTGACACCAGCATGCCGAGTCCGAAATAGGAGTCGGCGGAGTTGTCGGCTTCGCCAGTGCCGGCCACGATCACCGTGTTTGCGGGATTCGTATTTCCCGGCTGAATCGCGATGGCTCCGATTGAGAGCGTCGCTTGATCGTCGGTCAGCGGTGTCCAGGTCACGCTGCTGGCCGGGGCCGCAGTGGCATTGCACACAGTGCTGGCGCACGATTTCCAGACGCCTCCTTGTGCGCCGCCGATGTACACCGTGTTCCCGCTTGGATCGGCCGGATCAATCACCACAGCCGTGGCGCGGCCGGAAACCTGGTTGTAATTTTGGAAACCGTCTCCAGTTGCGTCGGAAGCCAGAGGCACCGGTCCCAACGGAACCCAGCCCCCATTCGACTGGGGCGGTTGCACGTCCGGATGAGCGATTCGGGCGCGAAGGGCTCGGGCCGCTCTTGCTCGCATTTTTGCCTGATAAGCGCGGTGACGTAATTCGGCAGCCGGCTTTCCCGGGATGACGCGGCCCCGGAGAAACCACTCGTCTCGCTCGGGTTCATGATCGCTTTCCGCTTCGGTAGCGGCAGCTTCGCGCGATCCGGTCTCTGGGTTTTGAGCGCAGATCGGCAAAGCAACAATAAGTACATTTGCTGCGAGCAGGGAAGCGCGAACCATCCGATAAAGCGCACGCCGGCTCATAGAAGCCGATACCAACAATCACGGAGTATGAAAGTCTCGAACTGCCTGGTCAAAACAAAAAGTGCAGAAATTCGGCGTTTCGACCGTTTTGGGAAATAGAAAGGGCATATCTGCAAAGCTACAAAAAATGATTCAGAAAGCGCGCATAACGAATCCCAGCTATCACCGCGCACGAAGCCGTTCAGAATGGACGCTTATGCCTGTACAATTTGAACGGATTTATTCAGATCGCGAAGTTGATTGGGGTTTTCTATGCTGAAACGCTCTCTCTTTTTCATGTCGGTAATCTTGCTGGCTCTTACGCTCGTATCCTCCGTTTCGCCTCTTGAAGCGAATCCTCGGGAGATCAGCGTCGCGGCGGCAGCCGATTTGAGCGTGGTACTGCCGGAAATTGCCCAGGCCTTTGAAAAAACCAGCGGTATTAGCGTAAAGCTTTCTTTTGCCGCCTCCGGAGCCTTGACGCAACAAATTGAGAACGGCGCGCCTTTCGATGTTTTCTTTTCCGCCGATATGGGTTACCCCAGGCAGCTGATTTCTGAAGGAAAAGCGGATAGCGCAACTTTGCATCCCTACGCGGTGGGCCAGTTGGTGCTTTGGACCCAGGCAGATTCACCTCTCGATCTTGAGAATGGAATGCAAATTCTCCTCGATCCGTCGGTCAGGAAAATCGCAATCGCAAATCCACAACACGCGCCTTACGGCCGCGCTGCGGTTGCGGCGCTGAAACATTATGGCTTGTATGAAAAGATAGGCGACCGGCTGGTGCTGGGAGAAAACATTGCCCAGGCAGCGCAATTCGTGGAGTCTGGCAATGCGCAGGTGGGGTTGGTGGCGCTTGCTCATGCGCTCGCTCCAGCGATGAAGGGAAAAGGAAAATACTGGAAAGTCCCGGCGGAGGCGTATCCTCCATTGGATCAAGGTGCGGTCGTAATCGCGAACTCGGAGCATAGGCAGGACGCACTGGCATTCCTCAAATACATGAAGAGCGCTGAAGCGCGGGCGGTGCTGCAGCAGTACGGATTTACATCGCCGGATGAAAAATAAGGAACAGCAATTAGGAAATGGAAGCCGCTGCGGAGCTTGATCGTGCTCACAGGCTAGCTCAAGAATCATGGTCATCAACTGGCAAGCGTTTTGGCTCACGGTAGAACTGGCGGTGGTGGTTTCGGCCATCCTGCTCGTGGTCGGCTTGCCGCTGGGCTATTGGATCGCCTTTTCCCGCCGACGCTGGAAATTCCTGGTGGAGGCAGTTGTCGCATTGCCGATCGTGCTGCCGCCAACCGTTCTCGGATTTTATGTTCTGGTAGCGCTCGGTTCGCGCAGCCCGCTGGGCCGCTGGTGGCAATCGTTCACGGGGCACACCCTGGCCTTTACGTTTACCGGACTGGCAGTTGGATCAATTCTCTATAGCTTGCCATTCGCGGTGCAGCCCTTCGCCGCGTCGTTCTCGTTGGTCGATCGCAAGTTGCTGGCGGCATCGGCGATCCTGGGAGCATCACCGCTACGAACTTTTTTTCGCGTCGTGCTGCCGCTTTCCGTTTCGGGCGTGGTAACCGGGTTTGCCCTGACGTTCGCCCACACCATGGGTGAGTTCGGGGTAGTGCTGATGGTAGGAGGCAATATTCCCGGGGTCACGCGCACCGTCTCAATCGATATTTACGATCAAGTCGAGGCCGCCAACTACGCCTCAGCCAATGCCATGGCGTTGCTGCTTCTCGTGTTTTGCCTGGCCGTGCTCACGGTGGTTTACGGGCTGAACCGCAGAAAACTGAACCAGAGATTTATGAACGCGGGCAGGACCACCTAGCGGCGTCGATGCTCCCGAATTCAAATTTAAAAGCGGCGAATGCAAGTTTGAGAGCTCGCATTCAAAAGACTTTTTCAGGCAGCGAGCGGGAGTTCACTCTCGATGTGGAGTTCGAGGCTCCCCCTGGCTTCACCATATTGTTCGGCGCATCGGGGTCGGGCAAGACCACGCTGCTCGATTGCGTAGCCGGGCTTACGGCTCCACAAGGAGACATCATTGTGGGCGAGCGAATTTTGCTTGATTCCGGCGCCAAGGCTGATGTTCCAGTTCGACAGCGTGCCATCGGGTACGTTATGCAGGAGCTCACGCTCTTCCCGCATCTGACTGTCGAACAGAACGTCGAATACGGCCTTGGTCATTTGCCACGGCCACAACGAAAGGAACACAGCTCGGCGATGCTCCGCGAATTTCGCATCGATCACCTGCGCGGACAGCGTCCGGAACAGATTTCGGGGGGAGAGCGTCAGCGCGTTGCACTTGCGCGGTCCCTCGTGACCGACCCTTGCGTACTTCTTCTCGATGAGCCACTCTCGGCCTTGGACGCGACCACGAAAACGAAAATCCTCGACGACCTGCGCGGCTGGAACGCCGACCATCAGATTCCGATTCTGTACGTCACTCACAGCCGCGAAGAGGTCATTGCGCTCGGCGAACGAGTCGTCGTGTTGGAGAACGGCCGAATCATTGCCCAAGGCGTTCCGCACGAGGTGCTCAGTGCGCCTTCACAGGAGACCGTCGCTCAGCTTGCCGGTTTCGAAAACATTCTTGAGGCTTCGCTTTGGCTGGTTCACGAGGACCGTGGCACTCTTACGTGCCGTGTGCCGGCTAAAACGGCCGGAAGCTTTGTTCTCCTGGAAACGCCTTTAATTCGGGCGCAGACCGGCACGCTGCTGAGAGTGGGTATTCGAGCGGGCGACATCCTCTTGGCGATCTCGAAACCCGAGGGATTGAGCGCTCGCAACGTGCTCCCCGGGCGTCTGATTTCCCTGGAAAGGCGCGATGTCGTAGTGTTCGCCACAGTTGACTG
>JASHTD010000300.1 GCA_030040725.1 Candidatus Sulfotelmatobacter sp.
AGACGAATCCACTCCGCCGGAAAGCGCGCAGATGGCGCGGTCACTTCCCACCCGGCTTTTGACCTGCTCGATAGTCGAATCGATGAAGTGCTGCGGCGTCCAATCGGGTTTTGCGCCGCAAATGTTGAAAATGAAATTTCGCAGGATTTCGGTTCCGTTGCGCGTGTGGTGAACTTCCGGATGGAATTGGACCGCAAACCATTTCTTCTCGACATTCTGGATAGCAGCAGTAGCGTTGGAGGTTTTTGCGGTCAATTCAAATCCCGGCGGTAGTTCCAGAGCTTCATCCCCATGGGACATCCAGACTGGTTGCCGCTTCGCCAGGCCCGAGAACAGCACCGAGTTGGAGATGATATCGACCTCCGCGTGCCCATACTCGCGTTTTTCCGCCGGGCGGACCTTGCCGCCCAGGGTGTGCACCATGAACTGCAAGCCGTAACAGATTCCGAGCACCGGCAGGCCGAGGTCAAAGAGTCGCGGGTCGGCGGGCGGAGCATCTTTGTCGTATACCGACCACGGAGCTCCGGAGAGAATAATGCCCACAGGAGTGTATGCCTTCAGCTCATTCAGCGAAGCCGTGCAAGGCAGGACTACAGAAAAAACATTCTGTTCCCGTATGCGGCGTGCGATGAGTTGCGTAACCTGCGAGCCGAAATCGAGGATAACGATGGATTGATTCGTCGAAGAAGAGAGGGGCTTGGATTGGCGTGCCACGGATGAGTCTCTCAAATCGAATAGTTGGTGTAAAGCGACAATTCTTGCATCAGGAAACGGGTTCTGACGCCATGCCTGGCAGATCGCTCAGGATGGGTTCGTCTCGATCGACAGCAGTTGGAGGCGAAGTCACGGAGAGGCGGTTCCCGTCTGAAGGTGTTGTCGCAGGCAAGGTTGCCGACGAACTCAACTCTTCAGGCATTTCTGCGATGTAGATATAGCCCGCAAGACGAGCCACGTATAACCAATCCACAAATGCGAAATAGATCAGAGCGACGAGGACGAGGGCGCCCACGACCAGTCGCGCGGGAACAACTGCGATGAAAACAAAGATCAATGATGCGACACTGCTAACGCACAGAAAGGCAGCGAAATGCGCGATTCCATTCCAGGTGCTTACGGCCAATACCGGCGTGAAGCGTTCACTCAGGAAGCCCAGGGCGGCAGCAATCGTTCCCATCGTATCCTCTCCGTTGTGAACAGCGAAGATCGAAGCAAATGACAGCAGCCAGTTCAGGACAACCCAGGTGAGGGCGATTACGGCGGACAAAAACGCAAAAATGAAGAACCGCAGCGCCGGCTGATGGCTTGCGTCTGGCGAGGCGGCCTCGAAATTGACGATGACTGCCGCGCCGCGCAATGCAAGGATCGCCGCTAATGTCGCCACCACACGCAAGCAGCTCAGACCGATCAGCGATCGAAATGCCGTGAATTTATTGGCACCGTCTCCGTCAGCCGAATCGCGCCCGAGAAGCGTTCTCACGATTGCCAGTCGCCCGAGCGAAGCTGCGATGATCCACAAAACCGATAAAGCGAACATGCCGACAAGTGCGGCGAGCATGACGCGAGCGAGGCTTCCACGAAAGATGTGGATGACGGCGCGCCACATAAGCAGCACTTGCCGGGAGGCGAGAAGATCGGCGTCCAGCTTGCTGACAGGTAGGGTATCCAGATATTCGAACAGAGCAAAAGCGAACAATAAGCTGCCTCCGACACCAACCGACCAGCGCCAGGCGATCTCGGCAAAGGCAAGGGAAGGACGATAGAACACAGCGCGGAACCCTTCGCGAGTCGGCGAAAATCGGGACATTGCATCCTGCTCCGAGACAGGATACCTCAACCGGCAGAAGAACTTCCCGAACAGAAGACTGTGAACAACCTGGAGGATACCTTACCTACTTTTACATGTATCGTGAGACGATATTTGCAACCGGCTCCCCGCCTAGCGCATCAGTCTAATAGACATAAATATTTTTGGCGCTTCTCCGGCAATTAGGCTCGATGCTGGAAGGGCTATTTCTAGACTTAGGGAGATAATCGGAGATGAAACACGCAAAATACATCAGCTTATTGGCGACCATAACGTTCGCGCTTTCGCTGGCGGCATTCGCAAGAGACGCGAAAGATGCAAAGTCGGGGACATTCACCCTGGATAGTCCGACGCAGGTGGGCACGACACAGCTCGCGGCCGGCCACTACAAAGCGGCGTGGAGCGGTCCGGCGAATGCAGTGAAGGTCAACATCCTGCAGCATGGGAAAACAGTGGCCACCACGGAGGGGCAGATCAAGAACCTTCAGAACCCCTCGCCTTATGACGCCGTGACGGTGAAACCGATGGCGAATAACTCGAACGAAAAAGCACTGCATGAAATCGACTTCAGCCGGCGTACCGAGGCCCTGGTACTGGGCGGAGAATAGACACGACGGCAAATAACCGGGTTAGGGCTGCGGGCCGAAGGCCCGCTTTTTCCTTAGCGATCGTCCGGTCACTTTACCACGATGTTCAGAAGTTTGCCCGGAACGCAGATTGTTTTGACAATCGTCTTGCCGGCAATCGCCGACTTCACTTTTTCATCGGCGAGCGCGGTCTCGAGTACAAATGTTTCTGATGCATCGGCGGGCACAAGAATGCGACCGCGAAGCTTGCCATTGATCTGAACAGGAATTTCGAGCTCTTCTTCTTTGGCGAGCGCGGCGTCGTAGTGCGGCCACGGAGCTTTCAGCAAATTTCCCGTTTCGCCAATCATCTCCCAGAGTTCGTGGGCGAGATAGGGGGCAAAGGGCGCAAGCAAGAGAACGAGAGTATGCTCGACTTCGGCGAGTAAGCCTGGTGGAATTTCATCTCCTTTGACCCGCTCTCCGGTGTTGGGGTTTGATGTGTCTTCACTTCCCAACATCCTGCGGTTGGCTTCGTTGAGCAACTCCATAATTGCAGAGATGCAGGTGTTGAAGTGCCAGCGCCCCTGGAAGTCATCTGTGACGCGCTTGATCGTCTGATGAAGTTTGCGCTGGAGACTGCGTGCGGATGGGTTGAGTTGCGCGGGCAGCGGCCTTTGCCGCTCAGTGATGTCCGATATCGGATTGTTCTTGAAAAAGCGATGAACCTTGCCCAAAAATCTCTGGATTCCTTCAATGCCCGAATCCTGCCAATCGAGGTCGCGGTCGGGCGGTGCAGCGAACAAGCTGTAGAGACGGGCGGCATCGGCACCGTAGCGCGCGACCATTTCATCCGGGCTGACGACGTTGCCCAGACTCTTCGACATCTTCGCGCCATCTTTAATCACCATCCCCTGCGTGAACAGGCGCTCGACCGGTTCGTCGTTGGAGACGAGGCCGACATCGCGCATGAACTTGGTCCAGAAGCGCGAATAAATTAAATGCAGAATGGCATGCTCGACGCCGCCGATATATTGATCGATGGGAAACCAATACTGCACGACTTTCGAATCAAAAGGAGCGCGGTCGTTGTGCGCGTCGGTATAGCGGTAGAAATACCAGGACGAATCGACGAACGTATCCATGGTATCGGTTTCGCGGCGCGCCCGGCCTCCACACTTCGGACACGTGGTGTTGACGAATTCCGGCACGTGCCCGAGCGGGGATCCGCCGGCGAGAGTGATTTCTATGTTCTCCGGCAGGATTACCGGCAGGTCCGTCTCGGGCACGGGCACGATGCCGTCCTTTTCGCAATAAAGCATGGGGATAGGCGTTCCCCAATAACGTTGCCGGGAAATTCCCCAATCCTTCAAGCGAAAAGTGACAGTTGCTTTGCCGAAGCCATTTTGTTCGGCAAATCTCGACATGGTCTTGATCGCATCGGCGCTGTCCATACCGCTATACGGTCCGGAGTTGATCAACATGCCGTCGTGCGCGGTGAAAGGAAGCACCGGCTCGGTCATGGTTTCTTCCGGGTCGTTGGAAATGGGAAGAATGACCAGGCGAATTTCTAAGTTATATTTTCTTGCAAACTCATAATCGCGGTCATCGTGCGCCGGAACGCTCATAATCGCGCCGGTGCCATAATCCATGAGGATGTAGTTCGCAACCCAAACTGGGATCCTTTCGTGATTGAACGGGTTGATCGCGTATCGCCCGGTGAAAACGCCGTGCTTTTCGATTTCGCCGATGTCGCCGGCTTCTTTGGCCTTGCGCTGCTCGGCTATGAGTTGATCGACCTTGGCGCGCAAGTCGGGGTTCGCAGAGGCAAGGTCGGCCACCATGGGATGCTCCGGCGCGAGCTGCACCGAAGTTGCGCCATAGATTGTATCGACGCGCGTAGTGAAAACACTGATGGATGAGCCGGCAGGTCCGAAGCCTTTGTGATTTTCCGCGTAATCGAGCTTGAAATCGATGAGCGTGCCTTCGCTGCGGCCGATCCAGTTGCGCTGCATGGTCCGAACTTTTTCGGGCCAGCCCCCAAGCGTATCGAGGTCGCGCAACAATTCGTCGGCATAGTTGGTGATTCGCAAAAACCATTGCTCAAGCTCACGCTGTTCGACCAGCGTATCCTCGTGACGCCAGCAGCAGCCGTTGGACAATACCTGTTCATTGGCTAGAACCGTTGCGCATTGCGGGCACCAGTTGACTTTGCTCTTCTTGCGATAGGCCAGGCCCTTCTCGAAAAGCTTGAGAAAGAACCATTGGTTCCAGCGGTAGTAATCGGGGAGGCAGGTGGTGACTTCGCGAGACCAATCATAGGCAAAGCCGAGGCGCTTCATCTGCGCCTTCATTTTCGCGATGTTGCCAAGCGTCCACTGGCGTGGCGGCGTCTGATTCTGGATGGCTGCGTTCTCCGCCGGCAAGCCAAACGAATCCCACCCCATGGGATGAAGCACGTTATAACCGTTCATCCACATATAGCGGGCGAGAGCATCGCCGATCGAGTAATTGCGCACGTGCCCCATGTGCAGCGCGCCGGAGGGATAGGGCAACATTTCGAGGACGTAATACTTCTTCCTGGCGGAATCGCGTTCGGCAGCGTAGAGCTGCGAGTCTTTCTGCCAGCGCTCGGACCATTTCATTTCTACGCGCTGCGCATCGTAGCGGTCGTCACTTTCGCGTTCTCGATTTTCCCGTTCCCGATTTTCTCGTTCCCGGTTTTCGGGTTCGCGATCCGGTCGGGTCACGGTTGCGGTTTCGGATTTGTCTTGCTGCGGCATATTCCAATGGCCATTGATTATAGAGCTTAGATTTTACAATGATGGAGCGGTTTCGGCTCGGTTATCGCAAAGTTTGAAAGGCCAAGGCACATCTCACGCCACCAGCTTTTTCAACGCTTCCACATTCTTCCGGTCGTCGCCGGGTTTGTCGATTGGAGTCTCGGCAATAAAAGCAGCGTGAGCGAGCCGAAGATCATTCAGCAGGATGCGAAACGGCTCTTTGCCAATAGTCCCCTTCCCGATGTGCTGATGACGGTCGAGTTTTGAGCCGCGCGCGGCCTTTGCGTCGTTGCAATGAATCACTTTGACATTGTTCAGACCGATGGTCGTGTCGAGTTGACGCAATGTGTCGTACATGCCTGCCTCAGTGACGATGTCGTATCCGGCGACGTGCGTGTGGCAGGTGTCGATGCAGGCGGCGATGGGCACGATTCCATGCAGGCGATCGATTACCTCGGCGACCTGCTCGAAGCTGCCGCCGAGGGAGAACTCCGAGCCGGCGGTATTCTCGATAAGGATCGTTAGGCCGCCTTGCATGAGATCCAATCCCTGAGTCGCGGCGGCAATAGCAGCGGCGGTTTGCAATAGACCGGCTTCGCGGTCCGCGCCGCGAAACGAGCCGGGGTGAAGCACAAGATAATCGGCGCACATAGCCATGGCGCGCTCGACTTCGCCGCGAAACGCTTCGATCGATTTTTTCAGGAACAACTGGTTGGTGTTGGCCAGGTTCACCAGATAATTGGTGTGAATCACCAGCGGTTTCAGATCGTATTGCGCCCGCAGGCGGAGCATCTGTTCGCAGAGGGGGAAGCTCAGTTCGTATGGAGCCCACTGGCGTGGGCTCGAAGAGAATATCTGAAGAGTGTTACACCCGAGCCGATATGCACGCTCCGCCGCATTGTGAATCCCACCGGCTGTGGAGGTGTGAATGCCAATGCGACGGGAAGTCAGGCGGGGCGGGCGTCTAGGTGCAGGACGGCTGAGATCCTGTTCGCGGGCAATGGAGCGCGGCATGAGGACAGTATAGAATCCCCGCGTTTCGGCTCTATAGATACGGGAAAGCGCCGTGAACGGTTAGCCCATCGCTATGACCGCGCGGTACCGCACCTTGCCGTCGGCCACGCGATCGTAAGCTTTGCCGATGTCGTCAAGCTTGTAAATCTCTTCGGCGACCTTCACTTTGCCCTTCGCCGCAATG
>JASHTD010000572.1 GCA_030040725.1 Candidatus Sulfotelmatobacter sp.
GACCGGAGAACTATGAAAATTATCTTGTGTTTGATCGCAGCGACGTGCAGCCTGCAAACTTTACAGGCGCAAAACCTCGGCATCTATCAAAACGGCACCGTCGTACGCATGCGCATGGGCGATTGCCTGCCCTCGCGCCATGGATTTCTGGCCAACTTCGGATCCCAGCAGGTGCCCATGCCGGAGGATTCCTGCCCTGAATACACACGCTGCTCTCAGATAAGGTCGTGTACGTGATCGTCGGCAGTTCTTCGAACCAGTTCATTCCTCTGGCCGACGTCATCGAGTTCAGAATCAACAAGAGCCAGATTGCTGTGCGCCTGGATGACGCCCGGCGAGAAAGCAAGTTCGCTATCAAAGAAATGATTTTGCGTTCGGAGTGGGAGCAGGTGCGTAAACACATCATCGAACAACTCGATGCATCGCCTCGCCCCGTTGACGCGTTTACAACCCGTAACCGCAATTAATGCCAGGAGACTGCTGCGGCACGCATGCCGCCGCACAGTGCGGAGCCACGCGCCTGAGCATACGCGCTGCAGTCGCGCGGCGCTCTGCAGGAATTTGTTTGTAATACTTCTGTAATCTGTATCCAACCTCACCGCGAAAAATTTTGCCGCAGCGTAGTCTCGCGGTATGGAAGCTCACCCTAAAGGAACGCACGCCCGTGTTCTTCTCAGTTCCGTGTTCGGACCTTACGCGCAAGATGACGAATTTGGTAGCCGCGCGATCAATCCCATGGAGCTGTACCACAACCAGGTAACCCGCGCGCAAGGCGCCTTTTCTCTGCGCATGTTCCATCGTTCCTGGGGAATCATGCTGATCCAGGCAAACATTTCGGCGCCATGCACGGTGCTCGATTTTCCCTCTCGCAAAAAATTCGCCCGTGAATTGACCGGTCACCAATATGACATTGTCGGCATCTCGGCCATCATTCCGAATCTGGGCAAAGTGCAGGAGATGTGCCGCATGGTGCGAGAACTTTCCCCTCACTCGGTGATCGTAGTTGGCGGTCACGTAGCCGCAATTCCCGATCTCGACAAGATGATCGATGCCGACCACATCGTGCGCGGTGAGGGCATCTCGTGGATGCGCCGCTATCTCGGCGAAGACGAACACGCTCCCATTCAGCACCCTCCGATCGTCTCTGGATGGCGCACACGCATGATGGGTCTACGCCTGCCGCAACGCAAAGGCGCGACCGCGGCGGCTATCATTCCTTCGGTCGGCTGCCCCATGGGCTGCAACTTCTGCACGACCTCGGCCTTCTTTGGCGGCAAAGGAAAATTTATCGACTTCTTCAAGACTGGCGACGAGCTTTTCGAAGTCATGTGCCAGGCAGAATCAGCATTGAAAGTGCAATCGTTTTTCATGATGGACGAAAATTTTCTGCTGCACCGCACCCGCGCTCTGCAATTGCTCGATCGCATGAAGCAGGCGGGCAAAAGTTGGGAGCTCGCGATTTTCGCCTCCGCCAACGCAATCCGAAAATATTCGATGCGGGAACTGGTCGAACTCGGCATTTCCTGGGTTTGGATGGGCCTGGAATCGCCCAACTCGCGCTACAGCAAGCTGCACGATACTGACAGCCGCAAGCTCACGCGCGAACTGCGCGGCCATGGCATCCGCGTGCAGGGATCCACCATCATCGGCCTGGAACATCACACGCCCGACAATATCGTTTCTGAAATCGAGTCGGCCGTCGACTGCCAGGCCGACTTTCATCAGTTCATGCTCTATACGCCGGTTCCCGGAACTCCGCTCTATCAGGAAATGACCGAGCAGGGCCGCATGTTGAGCGGCATCAACCTCGCTGACATTCACGGTCAATACAAATTTAACTTCCGGCACGAAGCCATTTCGCGCGACGATTCCAAACGCTTTCTCGATTGGGCTTTCTGGCGAGACTTCGAACGGAACGGCCCCAGCCTTTACCGCATGTGCCGCACCATGCTGCAAGGCTGGCAGCGTTATAAAGATTATCCCGATGCTCGCGTGCGCCAGCGCTTCGAGCGTGAAGTAAGGAAACTGAAGAGCGCTTACAACGTCGCCTTATGGGTGATGGAACGCGAATTCAAAAAAGTGAACCGCGCCGGCAGCCAGCAGATTCATAAGCTACGCCGCGAAGTTGAAAAAGAATTCCCCGTAGTCGCACGGCTTACTGCTTCGGTATTCGGTCCCATGCTGTTGTGGTCGGCGCGCCGCGAGGAAAGGCGGCTGGCCGCAGGTTGTACCTACGAACCTCCAACCTTCGTCGACCGGCGCAATTGGACGTCCGCCTAGCAGTTGAATACGGCCAACTCCGCCTGTGATCTGCGTCACCATCCGCTGTGATGCCGAATGCTGCTCCTCAAGGTGGCGGCCTTTAACCTGAATTTGCTGACCTGTGGCGGGCTGGGCTCGGCGTCGCTACGAAGCAGATCATGAGTATAATGGCCGCGAAAAGCTGGGGGACGAAGCATGCCAACTGAACTTTCAAGCGCAACAACCGCGCAATCATCATTGTCGGCAACACGCTGGTCGTCCACGCAGGTCTATGTTATGGCCGCCGTTTGCCTGCTGCTCGGCGTGGCCATCGGTTATCTTTTTCGCGGATCGCAATCCCCGGCAATTCCGGCACAACCTGCTGCGGCAATGCAGTCAGCACCTCCGGAGGCTGCCGCTCCGCCACAAGCTCCCACGCAAACTGCGGCGAATACTCCGCCCTCCCTTCCAGCCGCTTCTGCGCCCAGCGCGCCTGCCATGCGCCAAATGCCAACGCTGGATGACATGAAAAAAATGGCCGACACCAAGGCGCACCCGCTGCTTGCAAAATTAAAAGCCGACCCGAAGAATTCCAAGCTGCTCGTCCAGGTCGCCGGTATCTACGAGAGCACACACCAGTTCAAAGATGCGGCCGGCTATTACAACAAAGCATTGCAGGTGACTCCCAAGGATGTCGTGGTTCGCACCGAAATGGCCTCGTGCCTTTACTACAGCGGCGACGTTGATGGCTCCATCAGCCAGCTTCAGCAGGCCCTGCAATACGATCCCAAAAATGCCAACTCGCTGTTCAACCTGGGCATGATCAAGCTGCAAGGCAAACAAGACACTCAGGGAGCGCTGGACGCCTGGCGCGAGTTGCTCAAATCCAATCCGGACTTGGACGCCAATCACAAAGCCACAGTCGAGAAGCTCATCGCCGATCTGGAGAAAAAAGGCAAAGACTAGCTCGTGTTTCAACGGTGGCCGGCTCGACCGCAGGTCGAGTCAGAACGTACGAAACCGAGTGACTCTTGTCACAGCCACAGCAGCAAGACGAGGCGATAATCAAGGCATACAGTGAAACAGGAAGGGTGGCCGGATATGCCTCCGAGCAGGGAGAAGCATCAGCCCGAATGCCCATTAGCCCACACGCTCATGAACAAGCTTTCCATTATCATCGGCAACTGTGACCTTATTGTGGAAAGAATACCCGAAGATTCACCTATCCTAAAG
>JASHTD010000573.1 GCA_030040725.1 Candidatus Sulfotelmatobacter sp.
GCCGAACGGCCGGTGATGGCGAGGGTGGTGGTGAATAATGCGCGGCGGTTCCTGCCGGCTTTTTCGATTCGCGTGGTGCCGGCGAGCAAAGAAAAGAAAAATAATACGCACAAGATTTGGAAGTGGGAGCCGACGACGTTTGCCTTCCCGATGAACCGTCCGGCGGAGCGGCAGTGGGTGCGCATGCGGGATTGGAAAGTGAAACGGGTGGCGGTGCCTGCGCCGATGCCGGGCATCTTTGAGGGGATGGTTTACTTTCCTTATCTGCCTGCCAAAGCCGAGTTGCAAGCGGACGTGCAGTTGCGCTTTGCGCGGCGCGGGAGATATTGCGAATCGAGTTTCGGGCTGGCGACGCAATTTCCCTTTGCCTTCTTGACCAAGACGCGGGATGTGACGCTACAGCGGCAGATCATTGTTTACCCTCCGGTCGGGCCAACGGAAGAAGTAGCCGAGATTCTGCCGACGCTGCGGGGCGAATGGGAAAGCTTTGTGCGCGGCCGGGGAGCGGACTTGTACCGCATTCGCGAATATATGCCGGAGGATTCAGCGCGCCACGTGGACTGGAAAGCCACGGCGAAATCGGGATCGCTGAAAGTGCGCGAGTTCGCACGCGAGGATGAGCGCAAGCTGTGCATTGTTTTCGATAATCCGGGAGCGGGGGTGATTTCGGAGGCGGCGTACGAACAGGCGGTGAATCTGGCGGCTTCACTGGCATGGGAATTTTCCGTGCAGAATGCCGAAGTTTCGTTTCTGATTGCGGGCCGCGAGCGCACCGGCGAGGTGCACGAATTCCTAACTCAGCTGGCTGTGATTCAACCCGAGCCGGAGTTTCGGGACTTGCTGAAGGAGTTAAGTCTGATAGCGCCGGAGCAGTACCACATTGTGATTACGGCACAGCCGCGAGAACGTTTCGGCAGCGGACTGAGCTCTTCCTATTTCGTATTTGTGCGCGACTAGAGGCTGCCGGGCCGGGACCGCGGCCCCTGCGGATCGCGTGGGCGTTCCCGGATTGAGGCGTTTCCAGCAGTTTTTTCTGGCAGGCCCCCGTTTATCTCTTCCCATGCATCCGGTTTCGGACTATACTCGCGGCCCGGTTTAGTTTGCGGGCGAGGAGGGCCAGATGCGAGTCTGTGACTTAATTAAATCTCAGGAAACTTTCGACGCCGAAATGGGACAGACCGTGCTGGAAACTGTGCGGGTCATGGTGGAGCAGAATATTGGGGCCGTGCCGGTGCTGCACAAGGGAAAGCTGGTAGGGATTTTTTCGGAGCGTGATCTGATGAAACGCGTGGTCGCGGAGGGACGCAATCCGCGGAGCACGTGCCTGGCCGAGGTGATGACGCACGACCCGCTAACCATTGGAATGAATGAGGATCTGGCACAGTGTATGGCGCTGATGCGGCTGCATGGATTCCGGCATTTGCCGGTGTGCCATGAGGGGCTGCTGATCGGGATTGTGTCGCTGCGCGACATCCTGTTGCATGATCTGAATGAGAAAGATGATGAAGTGCGCATGATGCGGGCGTACATGTACTCGACGCCGGACGCGTAGAGGATACGTAAGGGTCAGAAAGTGTAATCGCCCGGTTGGGTAAGCTATCCAGACCGCTCTCACAGCTTGGCTCTCCCGTTATTGACTACTTCCGGTTTGATCGTCACGCTCGGGCGGGAACTCTGATGCTCCGGTTTGGCCCTGGCAGGCCGGCATATGGCACGAAAGTAACGTTACTTTAGGTTACCGGGGTACATTGAACAGTTGGGCAAAAGGATTTAGTTTCTCTAAGATTGCCGTGGTTTAAAGCACTGTGCGGAATTGAGTTGAGACAGGCGAACGAAGAATGCTGATGATGGGCGAGACATCTCGAATTCTTTATTACCTTCTCTGGTGCCTGCATCCGGTTTTTCTAACGGGGATCGCAGTGGTCATGCTGCGCCGCAAACAGTGCCGGCAGTTCAAGTATTTCTTCGCCTATGTTATCGCGCAAATCCTGACGTTTGCCGTGGTATTTCCGGCCACTTTCCATAGTTACTCCACGGCTTTTTACGCTTCCTGGGTGAGCACGGCGGTCAGCGCAGCGCTGGGATTTCTGGTAATTTATGAGGCGTTTCTGGACGTCTTCCAGCCTTTTCACACGCTGAGAGATCTGGGTACGGTGCTGTTTAAATGGGCCGGCCTGGTGATGCTGCTGGTGGCTGGGGTGGTTTCGGTCTCCACCAGTTCGACGGACACCACGCCGTGGATGCAGGCGATTACGACGTCGCAACGTTGCGTGCGGATTATCCAGGTGGGGATGGTTCTATTCCTGCTGTTCTTTGCGCGTTATCTCGGTGTGACGCGGCGGCAACGGAGCTTTGGGATCGCCCTTGGGTTTGGCGCCTTCGCGTTCGTGGAACTCGTCCTGGTGGCGAGTTACACGGGGGACCATCTGGGAACTCTGGTGGTGAGCCTGCTCAATATGAGCGCCTACGACGCGGCGCTGATGATTTGGCTGGGTTACATGCTGGCCAAGAGTCCGGCGCGCGATGCAGGATCGATCCTGCTGCGGCCGCAGAGGTGGGAGCAGAGCATTACAGATATTCAGCACCCGGTGACTTCGGATTCGCTGATTCCGATGTTCGAAGGAATGGTGGACCGGGCGCTATCACGAACGCATGCGGTGCCGATGGCCCGGGAGGAAGCGTCGCTGCCTCCTTCGTCCGCAGCGGTTCCGATGCGCGGATAGGTTCGCGATTTCCTCGCTAGCTAAGATTGAGTCTTCCTTCTGATTCGCATCTCCTCGGTTCCTCGCATCGAGGAGCTGTGGGAATTCCGGATTTCGTAAATTTCTCGGCTCCGGAGCACGGGACCAGCCCACCTGGAAAACCCGACAAAAACACTAAATAAGTTATTGATTATATTGCGCTTGCTTCAAGATACGAGAAAAGGCGCGTTGGTGGGTTTCTTCGCGAATTGGCACAAGATCGGCAGAAGAGGCGAAGGGGCTTGACTCGTACCTTATAATGCTGCTCCGCGTCGCTGTATCCCGTTTCGGGAATCCCAGTCGCGGTAGGAGAAAAA
>JASHTD010000574.1 GCA_030040725.1 Candidatus Sulfotelmatobacter sp.
CGCGCAGCTCTTCCAACTGCATATTCAATTCGAAAACTTCCTCCAGCAGATCTGGCGGAACGATTTGCTTCTTCACCTGTCCGCTCGCCCGCGCCTGTTCCGTCGCGCTCTTCGATTGCTCTTCCAGTTCCACGCCTTCCAGCTTCAACAGATACTGTGTGCGCTTGATCGGATCCTTCAGCGTGCGATGCGCATCATTCAGCATGGAGCTCTGTTGCAGGCTCCACTGCTGCTCCTGGCTCCCCGCGCGGGCGTTGAGATCGGGATGCAGTTTGCGGCTGAGTTCGTAAAAATCTTTATCGAGAGCCGCCACGTCAATGTTCAACTTGCGCGGCAGTCCAAAAAATGCGAAATAATCCACGGGGGCCGGCGGCTGAACCTTCCCGCACGCCTCGCAAAAATGCAGCGCCCGCATCGTGCCACACGACCAGCACGACTGCGTTTCCTCGGGCGCGGGCTTCGCTCCGATCATGGTGAGAGGTTGTGCCATGACATTCTCATCCCAAAAACTTTACCGCCGAGTTCGCAGGGAACGCCGGTTCATTCTCGGCGCACTCGGCGTCCTCGGCGGTTAACTTCCTTTTGCTCAGGCCGAAAACGAAGTCCCGCACCCGCAAGACTTCGTGGCCTGGGGGTTCACGAAGACGAATCCCTGCTGCATGAGCGTCTCCTGGTAGTCCAGCGTCATGCCGTGCAGGTAGATAAACGACTTCGGGTCGACAAACACGCGCACATCGCCGTACTCAAAAATGCGGTCCCGTTCGCGCGGCTGCGTGTCGAAGCGGATGTTGTAGCTCAGGCCCGAACACCCACCGCCCTGTACGCCCAGCCGCAATCCGCCCTGCTCGGGCGAAATGCCCTCCTTGGCCAGGGCAGCGCGAATCTTCGCGATGGCTTTCTCGGTCACAACAATGCCCTTCGCTTGTACCTGCGCGGATTGTTCTGTCGCGGTCGTCATTCTTTCCTCGACGCGGCACGCTTTCAAAGGGCGCGGCTTCAGCCGCGCCACAATCGTCCCACGTTCACCGGCAGCTTTGGCCGCTGAGGGCGCAGTCTGCGGCGCACCCTAGCCTACTGCGCCACCGTCGACGCCACCGGCTTCGCGCTCTCCCGCTTCTTTTTCCAGTCGCCGATCGCGGCCCGAATCGCGTCCTCCGCCAGCACCGAACAGTGGATCTTCACCGGAGGCAGCGACAGCTCCTTCACGATGTCCATGTTCTTGATGGTCAGAGCTTCGTCCACCGTCTTGCCCTTCACCCACTCGGTGGCCAGCGAAGACGAAGCGATTGCCGAGCCGCAGCCAAATGTTTTGAACTTGGCTTCTTCAATCACGCTGGTTTGCGGATTGACCTTGATCTGCAGCTTCATGACGTCGCCGCACTCCGGCGCTCCCACCAGGCCCGTGCCCACGTCGGAGCTGTTCTTGTCCATGGAACCCACGTTCCGAGGATTGTTGTAATGATCGATTACCTTATCGCTGTAAGACATTCGCTTCTCCTGATTCCTTAAATTCACCCCAGCCTTTGAAGCTCTAAAACGTTGTCATCCTGAGGCGGCCGCTTTTGCCGCCGAAGGACCTGGGCGCGCCGCGCGAAGCGTCGCGCAGCTTTCAACTAAAAAAGCCGCGACGCAATACTCGCGCGTCGTTCGGCGCGCTTCCTTACTTACTCTCCCGCCCACTTCACATCCTTCAAATTGATTCCTTCCTTCGCCATCTCATAGAGCGGAGAAAGTTCGCGCAGCCGCTCCACTGTTTCGATGACGCGATCAGCCACGTAATCGACTTCAGCTTCCGTGTTGAACCGCCCAATGCCAAAGCGAATCGAACTATGCGCCAGGTCGTCTCCCGTCCCCAGAGCCTTTAATACATAAGATGGCTCAAGCGTCGCAGAGGTGCATGCCGAACCGCTGGAAACCGCAATATCGTTAATGCCCATCAGCAGGGATTCACCCTCGACATAAGCAAAGCTGATGTTCAGATTCCCCGGCAGCCGGTGTTCCATCGAGCCGTTGATGTAAACCTCATTCAGCCGGCCCATAATGCGGTCGCGCAGTCGATCCCGCAAACCCGCCAGTTTCACCGCTTCCTGCGGCATTTCTTCAGAAGCGATCGCACAGGCCTTGCCGAGGCCAACGATACCCGGAACGTTCAGAGTTCCGGATCGCATGCCGCGTTCGTGCCCGCCGCCATCAATGATCGCGGAAATCTGCACCCGAGGATTCTTTCGCCGTACGTACAAGGCGCCCACTCCCTTTGGGCCATACATTTTGTGCGCCGAGATCGACGCCAGATCGATATTGTTCTTGTTCACATCGATCGGAATCTTGCCGATGGCCTGCGTCGCGTCCGTATGGAAGATCACGCCCTTTTCGCGACACAGCTTGCCGATCTCAGTGATGGGCTGCAGCACGCCGATTTCGTTATTCGCCGCCATAATGGTGACCAGAATCGTCTTGTCGTCCATCGCGCGCTTCAGGTCTTCCAGATCGATTAAGCCGTCCTTCTGCACCGGCAAATACGTCAC
>JASHTD010000575.1 GCA_030040725.1 Candidatus Sulfotelmatobacter sp.
GCGGTGGAGAGCACCGGAATTCGCTTTTCGGTTTCGTGAGCGTCGGTCGCGAGCACATGAACGCCATCGCGCTCCAGGAGCCAAAGCGCGGCGCGGCGCGCGCGTTCTCCCCAGAATCCGGTCAGCGCCGATCCCGTTACCTGAATCACGCAACCTTGTTCGGCCCATTCCAGCACGCGCTGCAGATTCTCCCGCAAGATCGGATTGCGCTCGGGATGGGTGAGAATCGGCGTAATTCCACGATCGCCCAGTTGCGCCATGCAGTCCGAAATTTGCGGCGGAACGCTGTAGTTGCTCAGCTCGACCAGCATGTAATGCGTGTTTCCAATGGCATAGCGGGCTGGGTTGGCCAGCACATCCTGCAGGTTGTCGTAAGAGAGATGAAAATCGCAGCCCAGGGTTAATGCCGGCGCAGAGCCCATGAGCGATTGCAAGTGCTCGACCAGCCCCTGCAGATAGACGCGGTCATAGTGATAGCGGTCATTGGCATGCGGCGTGGCGACCTGGTGCGTGATGCCATCGTTCGCCGCCATCCGGGACATGGTGACGGACATGTCCCACGATTTCGAGCCGTCATCCACTTCCGGAAGAATGTGAGAATGAATATCGACCACGACTGAGAAAACACTGGAAAGCCCGCAGTGTTGTGTGGATTCGATTTAATCAGATTCAAGGGGAAAGAGAAAGGCTAGGCGGCCGAAGTAAAGCGCCAGTCACCAGATGGTGGGAACTATGCGCGATTTACGGATTTCGCGGTCTGCGGTGAGTAAAGGGATATCTTCGACCAATGCAGTCGCTCCAATGATGCGGTCGGCAGGATCCCTCGGATAGCTTGCCGGGAGCTCGAATGCCCGCAAGGCGATGTTGGCGGTAATCGGCAGAACCACGAAATGGCGTTCGATTTCGGTCATAACCGTTTCCGCGTTGGGGATCAAATCGATGCGTCCGTGGCTCGCAAGTCGTGCAATCTCAAAAAGTGTGATGTCGGAAATTGCCAGGCCGCGGTCTTTCTGGCGCGCATCCTCAATCATTGACTGGGCGGCTGTAGAAATGCGCGGGTAATCCTGAGCAAGCCAGATCACCACATGCGTGTCGAGCAGGATCAATAGAGATCGCCCCACTCTTCCGGAGTGAGTGACGGAGAGACGATGTCGCCCTTGATTTCGATTTTGCCCTTGCCTCTAAGAAAGCCGAAGATGTCGTCTTTTTGCTTTTCCACGGGAATAAGCTTCGCTACCGGCTTGCCGCGCTTGGTGATAACGACAGCCTGCCGCTTGGCTTGGACTTCGTCCATGATAGCGAGGCAGCGGGCCTTGAATGTGCCGGCGGGAATGGTTTTGATTTTCATCGAGCTTTGTGATCATGGTCATTATACCATGGTCATTGAGAAATACAGCTGGGACAACCGGTAGGACGTGGAAAAACGGTTCTGGAAATTGTGCATGCTCCGCCATCAATAGCAACCTTCCATGCCCCATTCTCCTTCCTGAAGACATAGGGGCACGTAGAAGAGCTCACATTAGCTTCTTCGTAGCCAGCACTGACAGTGACCTCCACGTCGGAAACCCAGTCGATTTCCGACTCAAAGAAAATCAGCGCCGGCCGTCCCTTCCGATTCTCGACTTGAATTTCTGTCCAATGGCAGGCGGATGCTTTTCGGACCGGTGGTTTGTTATGAGCGAACCGTTCCATGAACCGATCAGAAGGATCAATCTTTTTGTCGCCGACCATGATCGCCAGACAGTATGCATGCGCCCTGGATTGCTGTCCGGACAAATTGTGGTCGAACAAGTAGCGAAACACTGCTTCCCGAATGTCGTCCTCCTGGGACTTGCGATCTGTATCCGCGGCGCAGGCGAATGACGCAAAAGCCCAGAGAATGCTAATGAGAACAAGAGGCCACGCCGCATATCTGGTCAACTCGGGCTCCTTAGATTTCTGTGGCGCTGCAGCCCCGACGTTGAATCAACTTCCGTATCTCTCGCGAATAAACTCTGCAATCCCCGCATACGCCTTCATTAGCGTCTGTTCATCCGGCAAAAAAACAATCCTGAAATGCTGCGTTCCCGGTTTCTGCCCGAAGCCCGATCCGTGCACTACCATGACATGCTTTTGCCGAATGAGTTCCTTCACGAAAACTTCGTCGCTCTCGGGAATGTCGATGCGCGGGAAAGCGTAGAACGCGCCACGCGGCTTGACGCAACTGATCCGCGGAGTCGATTCGCACCACTTCTGCGTTAGATCGCGGCGGGAGCGCAGCTTGCGGCGCACTTCGACGAGATGATCCTGCGGGCCTTCGAGCGCAGGTTTGATCGCATATTGTTCGGGATGGTTAGCGCACAATCTCGCGCGCAATAGCCGGTGAATGCCGTCGATGTAGGGCTTGATGACTGCGGCATCGCCCGAGGCAATACCCCATCCGATGCGCCAGCCGGGGACGAGATAATTTTTTGACATGCCCCCGAACGTAATGCAGGGAACGTCGGGCGCGACGGCGGCGAACGCAATGTGCGGCGTTGGTACTTCGGGCGAGCCATCCAGAATCAGCTTGTCGTAAATTTCGTCGGAGAAAACGACCAGGTTGTGCCGCCGGGCGAGTTCCGCGATCTGCTCGAGCATTTCCCGCGAGCATAAAGATCCCGTCGGATTATTCGGATTGATCAGGACAATCGCTCGCGTGCGGGGCGTGATTTTTCGTTGGATATCAGCCAGTTCCGGCTGCCAGCCATCGTCCTCGTTGAGATCGTAGGTATTCAGCGCAATGCCCAGCTTGCACAGAACCGCCGAGTAGAGCGGATAGTCAGGCTTGGGCGTGAGAATGTTTTCGCCGTCATTGACGAGCGCGGAAATGCAAAGATCGACCGTTTCGCTAACCCCGGAAGTCACAAAAACATCGCGCACACTGGCGATACCCTTGCGCGCCGCTTCACCGCGAATCGCCTCGAGCGCCTGCGGAATGCCATCCGACGGCGCATAACCGTTCTTGCCGTCGCGCATGGCTTTGTAAGCGGCTTCGATGATGTGCGGCGGGGTTTTAAAATCGAAGTTAAGCGGGTCGCCAACGTTGAGCGGCAGGACTTTGTGTCCCTGCTTGATGACTTCGTCCGCAACGCAGGCAAGATCGCGAATCGCGTAGCGAACGTTTTCGAGCCGGGAAGCTGCTCCAATTGCGTGAACTTGAGTCAACGGCATAGAGGAAATTTTAACCGTTTCAACGAGCGAAAAATGCGAAGAAATCAAAGAAAAGAAAGAAGTCAGAAATCAAGCGCGTGACGTGCAGAACTGAAGTATCCAGAAATTCTGCAGCGGTGTTTGGTCTCGCACCCGAGTTTCTGACTTCTGCGGGCTTCTATTTCAATATTTCAAGTTTACTAACTCTTCGACCAGATTCGCGGCTTGCGGGCTGCCCCAGCCTGTCACCAGATCGTATCCGGTGACCGCCGAATATTTTCCGTTGCTGCCGCTGGTAATGTCATGAAAGTCGGTGTCGTAATCCGAACCCACGCCGATTCTGTAGATATTCGGGTTCAAAAAGCCCAACGTACTTAGGCCGCTCTCGTTGGCCAGTTGATTCGCCATCGCCGTAATGCCCGCCCACTGCGGCGCGGCATAGCTTGTGCCGCCATTGCCTTCGAAGCAGCCTCCGTCGTAAC
Source organism: Candidatus Sulfotelmatobacter sp. (assembly GCA_030040725.1). GTDB lineage: Bacteria > Acidobacteriota > Terriglobia > Terriglobales > Acidobacteriaceae > Sulfotelmatobacter. Next base: position 3,654 of record JASHTD010000575.1, read on the forward strand.
AGCTCCATTGGTTGGTGTTGGCCTCGGCCGCGACGTCCGGATAATTGCGCAGGGTGCGGGATGCGTGATTCAGAGAATTCACTACCCCTTTGATTTTCTGATAGGAAGGAATCGGAATTCCATTTTTCGACGGCGAGCCGGCGCTGCCATTCCATCCGCTTTCCGATAACCACGCTCCGCCTGGGCCAGTGGTTACAAGATCTGTACCTCCCACGGCCAGAATATAAGGATCATCTCCCGGCCACACCAC
>JASHTD010000576.1 GCA_030040725.1 Candidatus Sulfotelmatobacter sp.
GAAATTTCTTCCTACGTATTGGCGCATCTGCCGCCCTGCAGCGCCAGTAACCTGCGTTGTGGAAACATCATCCTCCTGCACGACGGAGGGGGAAACCGCGCCGAAACAGTGCGCGCCCTCCCCGCGATCATTGAAGGCATCCGGGCCAAAGGGCTGGAGGTTGTGCCGGTTTATGAGTTGATCGGCAAAACGCGCGCCGACGTGATGGCGCCTCTGCCAACCGGCCAGCGCTGGGCGGCGCGCTTTGACCGACTGGGCTTCTGGCTGTTTGACGCGGCCGTCATGGGCATTACTTGGATTTTCTTTCTGGGCGACCTGCTCATGACTGGACGGCTGATTTTCATCGGCGCAGCCGCCGTCTATGACCGATTGCAGGAGAAAATTTATGGCAAACCGGCCGAGGTCGCCTCGTACCAGCCAAAAGTCGCGGTGCTGATTCCGGCATTCAACGAAGAAAAGGTAATCGAGCGGACGGTGCGCGCCGCGCTGAATTCGAGCTACCGCAACCTGCGCGTCATTGTGATCGATGACGGATCACGCGATCGCACGCTTCAGGTTGCGAGGACCGCATTTGCTGGCGAGGAGGCCGCGGGAAAAGTTCTGATTTTGACGAAGCGTAACGCCGGCAAGGCCGCGGCCTTGAACTACGGTATCGAGCATATCGAGGATGCCGAGCTTTTCGTGGGCATCGATGCGGATACGATTATCGCCCACGATGCGATAGCGCGACTGGTGCCGCATTTCATCAATTCAAAGGTCGGGGCCATTGCGGGTAACGCCAAGGTCGGAAATCGGGTGAATCTGTGGACGCGCTGGCAGGCTCTCGAATACATCACCAGCCAGAACTTCGAGCGGCGCGCCTTAGATGCTTTGGGCGCGGTCAGCGTAGTACCGGGGGCAATCGGAGCCTGGCGGGTTTCAGCTGTGCGTGAAGTCGGCGGCTATCAGCTTGACACGGTCGCAGAAGATGCCGATCTCACCATGGCGCTGCTGCGCCGCGGTTATCGCGTGGAATATGAAGACATGGCGCTCGCTTACACCGAAGCTCCGACGAATGCGAATGGGTTGATGCGCCAGCGTTTTCGCTGGTCGTTTGGTATTCTGCAGTCCGTGTACAAACACAGCGCCGTGTTTGCGCGCAAAGGGGTTTTGGGATTTGTCGCCTTGCCGAACATCGTCATTTTCCAGATTCTGCTGCCGCTCGTGTCGCCGCTCATCGATATCATGTTCGCGGTGGGGGCAATCTGGTATTTGCTTCAGAAACACTTCCATCCAGATTCGACAGATCCGGCGAGCTTCCACAAATTGCTGGCATTCTTCTTTGCGTTCCTGGTGATCGACTTCCTGGCGTCGGCTCTAGCATTCGCGCTCGAGCGCCGCCGTCCAGACGACAAAGAAGATGTCTGGCTACTCAGCCAAGTCTGGCTGCAGCGCTTTGCGTACCGCCAGTTGTTTTCGGTCGTGCTATTCAAGACCTTGAAGCGTGCGCTCGAAGGCCGGCGATTTGCCTGGGACAAGTTGGAGAGAACCGCGGCCGTGAAGTACGTTCCGTCGGAGACCAGAGATTCGGTTAACGTGCCGTAATTTCGATGACGTCTTTATTTACGAATCGGGCATCTTCCTCGGGCACAAATCCACAGAGCATCCGGTCTATTTAAAAAGCAGCGGCGCAAACTCCACCAGATTTCTGCGCCACACCATCCAGGTGTGCATTCCCGGAGTTTCAATTTCTGTGGGTTGAATGCCTTTGCTTTTCAGCCATGCTCGCAAGTTGCGGTTGACGGTGATGAGGTGATCCTCGGTGCCGCAGGCAATCCACAACAGGTGCAACTGCTGGGCGGATTTCGCGTTTAGCAACGGGAAATCCTTATCGAAGTCTTCCGGAATTCCGCCGGAACTGAACGCCCCAATCCACGTGAATTGGTCGAGATGGTTCAGTCCGGTGAGAAGAGATTCGGATCCACCCATCGAAAGCCCCGCAATGGCGCGACTGTTGCGGTCTTTCACTACGCGGTACTCGCCCTCGACTCGCGGCATGACTTCTGTCAAAAGGGTTTCTGTGAACCTCTTGAAATTTGTGTCGCGCACATCAGGGTGGTTCCATGTGTCCCAGCCCAGACGAATCATCTCCATCGTCCCGTAGCCGAGTGGCATGACCACGATCATCGGCTTGATTTTGCCTTCGGCGATCAGGTTGTCGAAGATCACATTCATGCGGCCGACCGCGGTCCACGCGCTGGCATCGTCACTGAAGCCATGCAGAAGATAAAGTACCGGATACCTTTGACCCGAGTTGTGGTAGCTCGGCGGAGTATAGACGTAGTAGTCGCGCTCATCATCGACGACGGTGGACCTGTAGAAATGGTGATGAATCTCGCCGTGCGCAACATCATTGACTTCCCACGGAAGCGATGACGGTCCGAGCACATGAACGAAATTATCCGGGGTGAGCAGATTGGGAACGAGCGAATGATTGGAGGCGTCGAGAGTGCGGACGCCATCGATGGCAAATGAATATCCGTAATAATCTGGCGGAAGCGGACCGGTAGTCACGCGCCAGATATTCCGATCGTTCTTTTGCATGTCAATCGGATCTGCGCCCTCGAGCTCAAGCTTGGCCGCTTTCGCATTGGGTGCGCGCACCCGGAAAGTCACGCTGCCGTCGGCGTGAACTTCGGGCGAGACCATCGGCGCAGGCGGGGAACCGGAAGACTCAACAGACTTCTTTTCTTGCGCGGAAAGAGAAGCGGCGAGAGCAAACAGAAGTACCAAATAGGAGAGAAGAACCAGAGAACGTTGCATGGCTTCCTCGATCAGAAACTATCGGGCAGAAGCGAAAGATGTAAAGCTTAGAGAAGCGGTTATGATCGCTGTTCAGCCACTTCCAGCCGCGTCTCAGCCTTGTGGATTGCATTGAGGGCGCGCTCAACATCCACGTTCGCATCGCCGCCGGTAAGCCGCTGTTCGGCGCGTTCTTTGGCTTTACGAGCGCGTTCCACGTCGATTTCGTCAGGCCGCTCAGCGCTTTCCGCAAGGATGGTGACTTTTTCGGGCAAGACCTCGGCGAACCCCCACGCTACGGCGAGATGCTGCACCTCGCCTCCTGCATGAAATTTGACTTCTCCCACCGCCAGTTCAGTAATGAGCGGAGCATGGCCAGGAAGAATCCCGAGATAGCCGTTCTTGCCGGGAATCTGAACTTCCTCGGCGGCAGTATCGACAACCTTTTTCTCCGGCGTGACGATTTCGAGTTGGAAAGTATCTGCCATAAGCCAGCTTTCAGCTATCGGCTTTCAGCTGTCAGCCAAACGAATTTAGCTGAAGCATAACGGCTGAAAGCTGACAGCTTCCTTTCACGCCGCCGCCTTCATCTTCTCGGCCGCTTCCAGCACTTCCTCGATCGGCCCTTTCATGTAAAACGCCTGCTCGGGAATGTCGTCGTATTTACCTTCGACAATCGCTTTAAAGCCCTTCACCGTGTCGGCGATCTTCACGTAGCGCCCCTGAGCACCAGTAAATTGTTCGGCGACGTGGAATGGTTGCGAGAGGAATCGCTGAATCTTCCGCGCGCGCGCCACCGTGAGCTTTTGATCTTCACTCAATTCGTCGATGCCGAGAATCGCGATGATGTCTTGCAAGTCCTTATAAGTTTGCAGTGTCTTCTTGACGGCCTGGGCAACGTCGTAATGCTCCTGGCCCACGATGCGCGGATCGAGGATGCGCGAGGTGGAGGCCAGCGGATCGACAGCCGGATAAATTCCAATCTCGGTCAATGCGCGAGAGAGCACTGTGGTCGCGTCGAGGTGCGCGAAAGTTGTCGCCGGAGCGGGATCGGTCAAGTCATCGGCCGGAACATAAATCGCCTGCACCGAGGTGACCGAACCTTTCTTCGTGGAAGTAATCCGCTCCTGCAATTCGCCCATCTCGGTGGCCAGGTTCGGCTGATAACCCACGGCGCTGGGCATGCGGCCCAGAAGCGCCGACACTTCCGAGCCTGCCTGAGTGAAGCGGAAAATGTTATCGATGAAGAGCAGAGTATCTGCGCCTTCGGCATCGCGAAAATATTCCGCAACGGTGAGTCCAGTAAGCGCCACGCGCAAACGAGCACCCGGCGGCTCGGTCATTTGACCGTAAATCAGTGCGGCTTTTGAGTGCGCCGGGTCGCCCGGCTTGATGACCCCCGATTCCGTCATCTCCAGCCAAAGATCGTTGCCTTCGCGAGTGCGCTCGCCTACGCCTGCAAAAACC
>JASHTD010000577.1 GCA_030040725.1 Candidatus Sulfotelmatobacter sp.
ATTACATCTTTCCCGCGCTTTTGGAGAAGTCGGCGCAAATCTCCGTCGCTGATCACGCCGACGAGTTTCTTCCCCGCGACTACCGCTGTCACTCCAAGTTTCTTACGCGACATCTCATAAATCACATCCGGCATTTTTGTCCTTGGAGCCACACATGGCATCGCCTTACCTGTGTGCATCAGCGATTCTACCCGTGCCAGTTTTTTCCCTAGCTTGCCTCCGGGATGGAGATTAGCAAAATCTTCTTCCTTGAATCCGCGCTTTTCGCTCAGGGTTACCGCGAGCGCGTCACCAAGTGCCAGCATAGTTGTGGTCGATGCCGTCGGCGCCAAGCCTAACGAACACGCTTCCTGATCGACAGAGCAATCGAGCGCGACATCGGCTGCCCCGGCCAGGGTCGATCGCGCGCGGTCGATGCTATCTTTCTTGTCGTCTCGAGCGAGCCGAGGCCGTTCGCTTGTGGGCGATCTAGAGGAATCGGGGGATCTGCTTCTCCTAAGTCTGCCTCTCATTTCATCTCCGGTCATCGCAATCAGTGGTATGTTCAGTCGCTTGATCGTGGCCAGCAATGCCAGAATCTCTTCGGTCTCTCCCGAAGCTGAAAGCGCTAGCACGACATCGCCGCGCACAATCATCCCCAAATCGCCGTGCAGCGCCTCTACCGGATGCAGGTACAAAGCCGGCGTCCCAGTCGAACTCAGCGTCGCCGCGATCTTGCGCGCGACCAGCCCGCTCTTGCCCATACCGGTAACGACCACTCGGCCGGCACAGCAGAACATCAGATCCACCGCGCTGCGGAACGCTTCCGCCATCGGCCCCGCAATGCGCTCAGCGAGCGCGTGCAGTGCGTCCGCTTCGATTCTCACTACGTTTTCGCCTATGCTTTTCATGGAAAAATGTCGACAATCGAGTCCTGGCAAAAGAATATCGGAATCGACAATTCAGGGCTCACAGCAAACTCAGAAATGATCCTCGATTCCCGCGGGCCTTGCAGGTTTCTGGCCAAGCACCGCCAACCCCTTCGCCTGGATCATTCGGTCCCACGGTCCAGCCTGCCAATTGTCCCGCGTTTTCACCGGATGCCACCACGCTGGCAGCGTCACCATCAGGTTCTGCGCAGTCGAATGCAAATACGGCTCATACATCGATCGTAATCTGTTCAGCTTCTGCCGCGCATCTTCTGTGCTTTGTAATTTCAATCCCACAGCGGCAAGGGCTTGCAGTAGGCCCTGAAAATCCGCGTCGCTCAACCGCTCCGGCGCCTGTGGATCGTAGTGTGCGTTAACGACCTGCGCCAAATCTACCGCCGCATGGCGCGCCATGGCAAAGGTAAGCTTGGCCTGCCCCGGATGAATGCCTTCGATTCCGGTGATCAGCAGCGAAGTGGCGTCAAGCATGGTCAATAACGCTCCGAGCCAGCTCTGATTGCTGTGCTGCGAGCGAAAAAAACTCAATACCGGATACGACAAGTGACTCTCCAGCAACTCGCCCGCCCAACGTTCCCAATCGCGCAACACTTCGTCGAGAACGAGCTGGTCAATGCCTGGATTGTCGGTTTTTCCCGCCAGGCGCACCAGCAGCTCCGTCGCCGTTGGCGGCGAGCCGGCCCGCGCGTCGAGCATGGAAATCTGAATCTCGCGGCGTGAGAACGCTCCATATACCACGGGCAGATAGCCAATGACCACTCCCAGAAACGCGAATCCCATCCCAGCTTCGAGAACCGAGAGAGTGCGAGACAAGGCCGAAGTAGGCACAATATCGCCGTAACCGAGCGTGAAAAAAGTCTCTCCGCTCTGGTACACAAGCCTCCAAAAAGTGATCGGCTCGTTTCCTAACTGCTCATGTTTACCCGCGCCGAATTGCAGCAAGGCGAAGCCCAGAATCAATCCTGCGGCCCAGAATTCGAGGAGCAGAATCAGCAACAAGGGGCCGAAATATCCCAGAAAGCTCTGCTGCCGCGAGGGAGTCCGAATACGGCCGGCAATCCATTTCCAGGGAATCCAGGTGCGCCGGTAAAACCAGGCGGTCAATTTGAAGTGGCGGGTGACGCGCCGCGGCAACACCACGGTCTCAAACGCATCCAGCAGCACTACGACGATAATGATGCAGCCCGCTAGGATCCCCGCAATGTTCAGATGAAAACTCATGCTTATGTCTCAGCTTTGCATGGATGCGGAAGGAAGGGTAACAGATTCGACGAGCGGCGCGTACTTGGCCGACGGCACCTGGCGCACGGCGTAAGCCAGTTACTGCGGCTTCGCCTGGGGCGAAGGGTTTTGGGTCGCGTTTGGAGCGGGGGTTGTAGCAGTAGGCTTTGTGGCAGTCGCTTTTTTCTTGGTTGCCGGTTTTTTCGCCGCAGGCTTTTTCTCTGGTTCGGTGTCGTCGACGATAATTTTCTTCGGCGGCGCTGCCGACGGAGCGGCTGCCTCAGCTTTCTTCAACTCTGTGCGCAGGCGCACGATCTCCTGCTCCTTCGCGCCGGCAAGTGCCTCCAGGCGCTCCGCCAGTTGCTTTCTCGAGCTCTCAAACCCGCTCAGGTCGTTCGAGAGACCCTGAAAATCGTCTTTCGGCCCGAACGCGCCCGCCGACTCCACCAGCCCGCCCATCACGTCGTAGAGCGCGTCCATATTCCGGTACAGCTTAAATGTTGCTGGCAGGTCTTCCGGCGAGCTATGCAAAATGCCGATCATCTCGGGCAGCGCGTTCTGTAGATTGCGCTGGATCGAATCCACATCGGCCAGCGCTTGCCGCTTGGTCGCTCCGTCAGTTTTCCAGCGCTCGACTCGCAGTTGCGCCAAGTCCGATTGGGTTGCCTTGGAAATGTTTTCGATTCGGCTCAACAAGTCGTTCAACTGGGTCACTGAGGAATACGAAACGGCACCCTGCGCGGGCATCGCCGCAGACGCGATCGTTCCCTGAGCCGGATATTCCCGCACCGGTGAGGCATCCGCCGTGTTGGGTGCAGCTGCGGTCTGACTCAACCCGGCCGCCGCCACCATTGTGAACAGCGGAGTAAAACAGAATCTGAAACGGAGTTTTGATTTCATTTCAAGCGAGAAGTTGGCGTTCCCTCGTGCAAAGCAATATCGACATGGGCAGGATACTACAAGCAGAAGCGGACCGGAATCGGGCAAGCCCGATCGGACGAAAAGCTGGCGAGTGCCGCGCAGTACCTGGTTGCGAATCGGTTAATTGAAGGACGCAAAATAGCTCCCAATTGAGAGATGCTTGGCCAACTCGCTTCCCCAGACGATAATCATTACATATGTTTCTCACGCGCGCATTTGGTCGCCGGCTGCTTGCGCTGATTGGGATCTCCGCTGTCTGCCTCATTGCATCAAATCATGCCTCTGCCCAGCAGCTTTCGAAGCGTCTCATCCTGAAGGATGGATCGTACCAACTCGTGACCCAATACGAGGTCAAAGGCGATCGCGTCCGCTATATGAGCTCCGAGCGCAACGAGTGGGAGGAACTTCCCTCCGCTCTGGTCGACTGGCCGGCTACAGAAAAATACGAAAAGGAGCGAGCGGCTTCTGCCCTCCCGGAGGCCGCTGCGATCGACAAGGAAACCGACGCGGAACGTGAAGCGGAAGAATCTCACCTTCCTGAGGTCGCTCCCGGCCTACGGCTTCCCGACGATTCCGGCGTTTATCTACTCGATAATTATCAGGGCCAACCGCAAATCGTGGAGCTTCAGCAAACCGAGGGGAATATCAACCAGAACACGCGCGCAAATATTCTGCGCGGAGCTTTGAATCCTATTGCCAGCGGCAGGCAATCTATCGAACTCGAAGGCGCGCATGCGGCCATTCACTCGCACGTAACCGTACCGTCTATTTACATTAATATCGCCGACGATACGACGCAGGCGCCTTCCGGCGAAACCGCGTCCGCCGAAATGTCGAAACCCAGCCTCGACGCACCACGCGCCCAGCAGCCACAGCAGCCCGAGCAGGCCAGTGTGCCTTTCGATCGCTTTCGCATCGTGCAGACGAAAGTAAAGAACGGCAAGCGGATCGTGGGAGATTTAAAGCGCAACGTCGCCGGCAAAGTCAGTCAGGATGAAGCCTTCGTGAAAACGACCATCGATCGCATAAAGGGAGGCTGGCTCAAGCTGACGCCAATCGCCGATCTGGCGCCAGGAGAATATGCCCTTATCGAAACACAAGGCAACGTGGGCATGAACCTCTACGTCTGGGACTTCAATGTCGACCCCAAGGCCCCTCCGAA
>JASHTD010000578.1 GCA_030040725.1 Candidatus Sulfotelmatobacter sp.
CACGGTCGCCTTACCCATCATGCGACGCCTCATGCAACAAACCGGCCTCACCTGCCATCTGGCGGTTCTCGATGGGCACGAAGCCGTTTATGTCGAAAAAGTAGAACCCGAGACTTTCATCCGCATGGATACGTGGGTGGGCCGGCGCATGCGCGTGCACGCCACCAGTGTCGGTAAGGCAATCGTTGCCCACATCCCTGCGGAACAACTGGAGGAGATTCTACGGAAAAGCGGCATGGAGAAACGCACTCCCAAAACCATCACTACCATTCCACGCTTGCTGAAAGAACTGGAAAAGGTTCGCGACCAGGGCTACGCCGTCGACGATGAAGAAAACAACCTTGGCGCACGCTGCGTCGCGGCGCCTATTTTCGATGAGCAGGGTTCGATTGCAGCGAGCCTGGGAATCAGCGGCACCACCCAGCAGGTAGGCCCGCAAACCATGCCGCGCATCGTGGAAGCCTTAAGGGACGCCGCACGACACATCTCTATGGGAATGGGGTACCGGCCACGGCGCCACGGCATTACCTAAATTCCGTGTCGCACATAAATTCGAAGTTAGAAGAAAGAACGGTGCGCCTCAGCTTGCCACAGGCAGCATTCCCTCGCTACCATTTCGCAGATGACAAAACGAGTTTTATTGTGTCCTCCCACCCACTTTGACGTCGTCGACCAGAAGAACCCGTACATGTCGGCCAACGAATCCGTCGACCATCCCAAAGCCATGCAGCAATGGCAAGCTTTCTGTTCCGCTCTTGAACAGGCGGGATGCGAGATCGAGACAATTGCTCCGGTTCCCGGCCTCGAGGACATGGTCTTCGCCGCCAACCAGGCTTTCGTCGGCCACGCCAAAGTTGGCAAGTTCATCGTCCCTGGCCGCATGGTGTTCGCTTCTCGCCAGCGCGAGGTTCCTTACTATATCGACTGGTTTCGGCAGCGTGGATTTACCATCCTTGATCTAGGCCTGTCCGAAGACGAATATCTCGAAGGCCACGGCGACCTGCTTTGGCATCCGGATGGATCGCGAGTTTACGCCGCCCATGGGTTTCGCTCCACCAAGAGCGGCATCGACAGTTTTCGCGAGGCCATGGCGAAGCTCGAAATTCCCGTGGTAGAGCTACGGCTGGTTGATCGCTTTTGCTACCACCTCGATACTTGCCTCTGTCCTTTGAACAACGAAGCTGTCCTGATTTTCCCCGGTGCGTACGACCCCGCATCGCTCGTCATCCTGCGCGGATTCTGGAAGCGGGTGCATGAACTCACTTGCGAAGAGGCTCACAAGTTTATGGGCAATGGAATCGTTTGCAATGGACGTTATCTCACCCCTTACCTCACACCCCACCTGGAGACGATCCTGGCTCAGGAAGGACTGACGCCCGTTGTTCTTGACACTTCAGAATTCGAGAAGTCCGGCGGCAGTTTGTTTTGCATGAAGGCTTTCTTGCCGTAGCACGGGAAATTTGCGAGCTGACAAATCAAGCCTCAATCCTTCAATGCACTGTGGCCGCCGTCACCGCCAGAGCCAGCCCAATCACGCTGAGCACAATCCCGGCATGCCAGAAAAACCTCCGTCCGGACAGCAAGGTAATCGAAGTAATTACCAATCCAATCTCAAGGAACACTTCAGCTAGATCGTAACGGTCAGCTCGACCTCTTTCCGTGGCAACTTCGCGTTCGAGATCGCGCGCTTTCTCCTGAATCTCCTCTTTTTCTTTCTTGTAGCGCTCTGCTTCCTGCGATGATTTGTCGTGAAAAGTCGACATGGCTCCCGCGTCTTTGCTTGTCGCAGCAGCGGCAAAATCGGCAAACAGCTCATCCTGATGTTCGCGAATATTTTTCGCCTGATAGTACGCCCACTGATCGGAGGCCTTTGCTTGCAGCACGACTTCCTCTGTATGTGCGCGGTGTCCGAGCAGTGAAACGACCGCGACCAGCACTGCCAGCACTGCCATGGTCAACGAAACCGGTGCCAGGCTGGGATCGTGGTGCGCGTGTTCGGCGTGTTCTTTGAGTTCTTCGAGTTCGTCTGCGCTCATGGATCGCTCCGGATCTGCGTCGCGAATTGAATCAACAAGCCCACGATGTTACGGATTCCCGCTGATTCAAGCAAGTGCAGCCTGCTATTCGGTCGCATGTGGATCAACGTTTACCGATGACGACTGGCAACTGACTACCGATCACCGATCCCGCTTTTCTATTCTCCCATTACTTTTACAATTACTCGCTTGTCGCGCTGCCCGTCGAACTCCGCATAGAAAATTCTTTGCCAGGTGCCGAAATCCAACTTACCCGCCGTGATCGGCACGATGACTTCGTGATGAATCAGCAGCGCCTTCAAATGCGAATCGCCATTGTCTTCGCCCGTCTCATGATGCTTGTAGTTTTTTCGAAACGGCGCGAGATGCTCCAGCCACTCATCGATATCTTCAATGAGTCCGCTCTCATTGTCATTCACGTACACTCCCGCTGTAATGTGCATGGCCGAAACCAGCACCATGCCCTCTTTGACTCCGCTTTTGCGGACAATCTCTTCCACTTGGGGCGTAATGTGTACGTAAGCTCGATGCGTCTTGGTGTGAAACTTCAAATATTCCGTTGTAACTTTCATAAAAGGCGCTCCTGCGTAGCTCAATTTTAGCCAAGCGCGGCCAAAGCAACCTGGCGAGTACCGCTAAACGGCGCGCATCATTTGCGACACATCAATTCGTGCATCCGACGCTCATCCGTTGCAAATCCGAACCTGAGAACCATTAGGCATTACGTCAGTAACTCTATTTTCGCTGCAGATCACAGAAATCCGCGCAATCTTGCGGCATACTCGCATTGACTTGGGAGGTTGCGGTGCCGTTTCGTCTGGATTATCTATCCTGCATTCTTACGATTGCTTCGACCCTTCTGCTGGGAAAACGCTGCTGGGAGGGCTGGATTCTTGCGGCCGTCAACAGTGCGGTAGTGTGCGTGATCGGATTTCGCACCGCGCAGTTTGGTTTTATTCCGGCCAATGTTTTCTGCATCGGCCTCTACGCGGTGAACCTTCGCTCCTGGCGCAGGCCCGAAATTCACTGACCCGGGATTCACGAAAGGGCTAGGAGAGATGCCCCACGTCCCGCCGCATCTTCAGGACATGGGAATGAAGAAACGCGGGCGCGCTACCGCATGCTTTCTTCGATCTCCGAAATCCAGCCCGGTCGCTTGAGTACCTCGCGCGGCTTCGGGCCATCGGCAGCGCCGACGATGCCATCCTGCTCCATGAGATCGATTAGATGAGCGGCGCGACCATACCCAATTCTCAACCGCCGCTGCAGCAGGGAAGTGGAAGCCTTGCCGAATTCCACCACCAGCTTCACCGCATCCTGATAGAGCGGATCGTCTTCGCCGCCTCCATCCACCGCTCCTTCGCTGCTCTCCGAACTGCTCCCAGCTTCGCGCTCTTCCTTCGGCGGCTCCAGGAATTGCTCCTCATATTCCGCCGAGCCCTGCTGCTTCCAGAATTCGACCACCGCGGCGATTTCTTTTTCCGTGACCAGTGGCGCATGCAGCCGGTGCACCCGCGCCGATCCTGACGGCAAATAAAGCATGTCGCCCTTGCCCAGCAGCGCCTCGGCTCCATTGGAATCGAGAATGGTTCGCGAGTCGACCTTCGTCGCCACACGGAACGAAATCCTCGCTGGAAAATTGGCCTTGATCAATCCCGTAATCACATCGACGCTAGGCCTTTGGGTCGCTAAGACCAGGTGAATGCCTACCGCGCGCGCCATCTGCGCGAGACGCGTGATCGACTCTTCCACGTTCGACGAATCGAGCATCATCAAATCAGCCAGCTCGTCGATGATGATCACGATGTAAGGAATCGGCTTGTCGTCGGAATCTTCCTCGAACAAACTTGGCGTTGCGCCGGTATCGAAGAGCCGGTTGTACTGGTCGATATTGCGGACACCTTTGGCCGCCAGCAACTTCAGGCGCCGCTCCATCTCGCGCACGGCATTGCGCAGCGCATTCGCGGCCAGCTTCGGCTCGGTGATGATCGGCGTATACAAATGCGGCACGCCTTCGTAATTTCCCAGCTCCAGACGCTTTGGATCGACCAGAATGAGCCGCACTTGGTCCGGCGTCGCCTTGTACAGAATCGACATGATGAACGCATTAATCGCCACGCTCTTGCCGGAGCCAGTCGATCCGGCAATCAGTAAGTGCGGCATGCCGTTCAGATCTGCGGTGACGATGCGTCCATTGATGTCCTTGCCCATCGCCATCGTCAGCTTCGATTTCGAGCCCATAAACTCCTGCGACTCGATGTTCTCCCGCAGCCAGATGATCTCCCGCTCGCGATTCGGCACCTGAATGCCAACCGTTGATTTTCCCGGCATGCGCTCGATCAGGATGCTCTCTGCTTTCAGCGCAAGGCAGAGATCATCCGTCAGATTGGTAATCCGGCTGTACTTGATCCCCGCATCCGGTTTGAATTCGAAAGTCGTAACCACCGGCCCGGGATTGATCTGCGTGATCTGCCCGTGCACATCGAACTCCGCATATTTTTCCGTCAGCACCTGCGCCAGCAATTTCAGTTCATCGGCATCCACTGCCTGCTGCTCATCGGGACGCTGCAGCAAACTGCTCGAAGGCAGCTTGTAGCCGCCGGCGATTTTCGGCATGGTCGTCTTTGCCTTGTGATCGCTGTCGGCGCGCTCTGTAACCTCCGGCTCTGTCATGCTGAGCGAAGAATGATCTCGCGCAGCGAGATCATTCGCAGTCGAAGCATCCCTACCCGCGGCGCTCAGGTCGGGATCGTGCAATATCCCGCCGGTCGCCGGACGTTCCTCCTCAAACATCCTTTCAATCCCCGTCCGCCGGGGCTCTGCCGTTTTCTCCGACGAAGCCGCGACACCCGATCGCGCAATCATTTGTGTCTTGACCACCGGCTTCGAAATCCTGCGCTTCTCCAATTCTTTCTGCTGCTTCCGCTTCAGCCTCTCTTGCCGCCAATCTTCATAGCGGTTCCACAGCGCCGTCGTAAAAGCAAAGCGGGTCGGTATCCAGAGTTGTACGGTGGAAAACGAAAATGCAGTCGTGAGGTAGAGCGCCACGGCAAGCACGCTGGCGCAAACCAGATAGGCTCCCGTCAAATTCAAATAGTGAATGAATACATCGCCGACGATTCGTCCGATAAGGCCCTCGATCGGAATCACGCTCAGCCAGCGCAAATGCCCCGGCAGTAGCGCCAGCAAAGCCGGAACGAAAACCAGCAGCCAGATTCCGCCCAGCGTCTTCGCCACCGGAGATTGGACCTTCCGCGACGCGAACCAGCGCATTCCCATTACGCCCAGAAATACCGGTAGGAGAAATGCTCCGATGCCGAAGGATTGCAGCATCAGATCGGAAATAATCGCTCCTACCAGGCCAATCCAGTTACGCGCCACATGAGTTCCGGTGAGAACTGACGCGCTGTTCAGCGAAGGATCGAGCGGCGAATACGAAGCCAGCGCAAGGAAAAGGAGGAGCGCGGAGACGCACAACAGGAACCCGACCAGCTCATTCAGCCGCCGGTTCGCCGTGGGCGAGAAAGCATTTTCTAGCAGACGCATTGGGGCCGTTGTTGCACGGCGGCAAACCTGTCCGTGGCGCAAATCGGCCAGAGCAAAGTCATTATTACAAGAACCTCAGGGCAGGGCAATGGCGGAATCGGCTAGGGGTGTTGAATTGGATGCGGGTGAATAATTTGGTTGGGGACAGGGTATTTACTGACGCCGCAACCACCATCGGACCTTGACTCTTGTCATTCCGACGCGCGACGCCGAACAAAGAAGGCGGAGCCAGGAGGAATCTGCTGTTGGGGGGCTGGCCCATCCTTTCCCGACACGGGGTTGCCCCACCCTTGTCGCGCTTTTTGCGACAGGGTGGGTACGATCCTACCGATTACAATCCGCAGAAATGCGCGTGAAGAATCGAATGTCCAGCGCCGGCCCGCGGCGCGAAATCACGTGTGGGCGAACAAATGATCCCACCCCTCCCCAAAGTCAGGCGAAGGGTAGGCCCCCGCCTCACCGCACGAAATCCACAACTAACTTGTGACACCCGCCCTTTCGCACAACCGCAGAATCTTCCTATCATCAATCCGAATCCTCACCCGCCCTTTGAAAATTGAATAACCGCTGCCAAGTTCTTTGTGCGGAATATTTTGCCGATAAATTCTTTCGGCTGAAGATTTAGCTGGATTCCGGCGAATCGCGATCGCATAAATCTTTTTGATCCATAGATTTAGCGGCTTGATCTGGGATTTTTTTTGATCAGGATTCAGATCTGCCAGGCCGGGACTCGAGCCGTTGCCGCCAGAAATTTCGAGAGCGCGATCGAGGAGCTAGAGGACCGACGGCTGGCACCTCACTGCAAATGCCAAACAAACGCCAGCGCGATCACGACCACTCCCACAACGATCCGGTAAACAATGAATACTCGTAATGTGTTCGTCTGCAGGTATCGGATCAGCCACGCAATCGCCGCATACCCCACGAGAGCGGAAATTATTATCCCCACAATAAACGGTG
>JASHTD010000579.1 GCA_030040725.1 Candidatus Sulfotelmatobacter sp.
GCAAGGCGTGCGCAACCTGATTTCAATCGCGGGTCCAAACATTTCCGACGAGCAACTCGCGCAACAACTTGCGAAGAAGCTCACCTACGTTCGCGTCGGCTATGACAACACCTTCGACTACTTCGCGCTCAGTGTGAAAGATGGCGCGGTTACGGTGGTGGGAGACGATCGCACCGGCATGGGCCGCGACGAAGCTCTGGCCGACATCGACAACCAGCCGGGCGTGAAGGATGTCATCAGCCAGATCGCCGTCGAGCCGGCTTCCATGTTCGATGACGGCATTCGTCTGCGCACTGCACGCGCCATCTATCGCGATCCAGTTCTGAGCAGATATGCGATTGACCCCGCGCATCCGATTCGCATTATCGTTGTGAACGGCCACGTAACGCTCTACGGCGTTGTCGATAGTGCAATGGATAAGAATGTGGCCGGAATTCGAGCCGGCCAAACCTTCGGTGCTTTCAGCGTGGATAACAAACTGGAAGTGAGAGGAACTTCTGCGGACCAGCCGGGGATGTAAGTTGATGGGGCGGTAGAGCGAGGCGCGGCGCAAGCCGCGCTTTTTTTATAGCCGGTTAATCAGCGACGCCACATATCCTGCCCCGAATCCATTATCAATATTCACCACGCTCACATTCGAGGCGCACGAATTCAGCATGCCCAGCAAAGCGGTCAATCCCTTAAACGACGCACCGTAACCCACGCTGGTCGGCACGGCAATCACCGGAACCCCAACCAACCCTCCCACAACGCTCGGCAGCGCGCCCTCCATTCCCGCACATACGATCACCACTCGGGCTTTCGTCAGCGCTTCACGATTTGCCAGCAGCCGGTGAATTCCTGCGACCCCGATATCGTAAAAGTGTTCGACGTGATTGCCCATCAGTTCTGCCGTGACCACCGCCTCTTCCGCAACCGGAATATCACTCGTCCCCGCCGACACCACGGCAATTGTTCCCTTGCCATAGATCTGCGAATCGCGTTGCAGAACAATCGCCCGCGCCAGCTCGCGATACCCCGCCGCCCGAACTTTTTTCTTTACGGCAGCGAATTGCTTCTGATCGGCGTGCGTGGCCAGAACATTGCCGCCATGCTTGGCCAGGCGCACAAAGATCTCCGCCGTCTGCCCTGGCGTTTTGCCCTCGCCGAAAATCACCTCGGGCATGCCCGCGCGCAGCGACCGGTGATGATCGACTTTGGCGAATCCCAAGTCTTCAAAGGGCAAATGACGCAGCCGATCGACGGCATCATCCGGCGCGAGTTTGCCCCGTCGCACCTGCTCGAACAATTTTCGAATGAATTCGGCGTTCATGGCTCGATGCAATGACGCGCTCAAAGGAAATGGCCGCCAACGTGACCATCGCTCGACTTTTGGCGATTAGCCAACTTCGATTTCTAGATTAGCATTCGGGCGTGGGGAAGATGCGGCAGGCAGGATTCCTAATCGCGAGCCGCGCATGAGGCGGCACGGACGCGCCCGATCACCGCGGTACACACCTTGCGGGCAAGGCCGGGTCCGTCAAGATGCGCCAGGAATAGTCGGCGCACTCCTGCGGGCTTCACTTTTCCGGCAAGATAGAAATCGTAGATCTGGCTTCCCAGGCGGTAGCCGAAATCCTGCGCGATCGACTCAAACTTCTCCGCATCGCTTCCAGCGGCCTGGTTGGCGGCCCGTTCACACGCCGCCCGCGACAACGCAAAAGTGTTCTCGCTTTCAAACGCCGGCCGCGAAGGATAAAGCACCCGCGAGCCGAAATACGCCACCGCATTTTCTACAACTCGCCGGAAAAAGTTTTCCGCCGGCGCCGCTTCAACAACTCCGCCACCGTTGATCCCTTGCCCATTCCAGCGTAACGGCAAACCGCGGCAGGCATGATGCAGGAAGCGGGCTGCGTCTTCGGCGGCGTGCATCATTTGAAATTCGCGCACATAAAACGCGTTCACCTGCGGAAGATAGGCGCAGCCACGCTCTTCCACTCTCGCAAGCATCGCTTCGAGTTGCGCCTCAGTCACTCCTTTGCGCGAAAGTAGGCGGCGCAGCACTGCGTCCGAAGAGTTGCCGTGAACTTCCGGCAGCATGTCGACCAGAAATTTCGGCTGCGTGCCGTTATGCGGCGAGTAGCGGTTGATTTCAAGAAACGCCGCCAGGCTGTCGATCAGGTTATAGATCGTGGGAGCGAAGTCAGGGCCAGTATCGCAGCGGCTCCACTGGTCAAGAAATAGTCGGTAGCTCTCGTATTTTTCGAGCGGAGTCGCGTTGAAGACGCAGAGCACATCGTCGCAAACCCGCACCGCATCGACTTTGTCGGCCGGCTCGCCCGCCGCGCGCCAATAGAGGGCGTCGATATTCTGCAAGACCGTCAGAGTCTTTGCCGCGGGCATTTCTTTCTGGAGCGCTCGGGGTAAATGCCCGGGTGCAAGATGCGATTCGCCGAACAGAACGAAGATTGCCGCATTCGGATGCCGCTGCCGGATCTCCGCAACCTTCGCCGCGGCATGGCGATCGCGCGCGCCGATCTTGCGCAGGTTTTCGCGCGGCATGCAATCCAGTCCATACAAGCCTTCGCCGTGATCGCGAGCAGTAGTCAGCAATTCATAAAACGGAGCCCAGTCGTAGCCCCAGTCGAGATCAAAACGAATCCGTTGCCGCAGCTCCTCTTCATCGATCTCGCGCCGCCACCACTCATCAAGAATGTGCTGATCGCGCGCGAAAATGGTCTGGACGCCCAGCACCACTGGCCGGTCTCCCGCCAGCGCGCGCTGCTCCAATAACGAGGCTGCATAGCGCTGCGCGCCAGGTAGTGCGTGGTAATCGCCGATCAGAACCACATCGGCCGCATGCAGCGCATTCTGCAGTTGTTGCGAATCGAGCAGGGAATCATAGTTACGGAATGCATGGCTGAACTCGCGCAGATATTTTCGCCGGCTTTGCGAATCCTGGGCGCGGATTTCGCGCTCCACTCCCGCCAGAGCATGGAGTTGTCCCGCGCTGCGCCGCGATCGCAAATTTGCCGTTGATGCCAATCCTTAGCTCCAAAACTTGACTGCGGTTCCTCAACTACCTATGCTCCGAATCGGAGCATTCTTGCCCTACTACCCGCAAAATCTGACGATCGCGACCACCGGCGCCAGCGGCTCCGTATTCCTGCGGCAACTATTACTGGCCGTCGAGCGCGATTCGCGTGTCAAAGACGTGAACTTCATTGCCTCGGACTCCGCCCTGCGCGTTCTGGCAGAAGAGCTGCAGATCCAAGGACGCTCCAATCTCGTCGGCCAGATTCTGCGTAACGGCGAACGTGCTGCGAAAACCTCGCCGAAAAATACCGCTCCCGCCGCGTCTTCAAGGTTCAAAGAGCAAAAATTCAAAGAACAATCGAACGCCGATATCGGTGCCAATGTGGCCAGCGGCTCTTATCCCGCCGGCGCCATGATTGTCATCCCCTGCAGCGTCGGCACTCTGGCTCGCATCGCCAACGGAGTTGCCTCCCACCTGATCGAGCGCGCCGCCGATGTTTGCCTCAAAGAGAAGCGCCCGCTGGTGCTCTGTGTTCGCGAAACCCCTCTCAACAAAATCCATATCCGCAACATGTACCGGGCCGCCGACGCCGGAGCGACGATCTTCCCGCTCATTCCCGCCTTCTATTACCGGCCCGCGAGCTTAGATGAACTGGCTCGCGAATTTGCCAACCGCGTGCTCGCCCATCTCGGCCTCCGGCAAGCCCATGCGTTTCGCTGGAAGGGCTGACCTCTCAGCAACTTGCGTGCCTACACGTAAAAACCTGGCCGCCTTGGGGAAAGATCGGCCAAATCTAAGGGAATCTCTAGGGTAAGAAACCAAAGGCGCAGGTCACAGATATCCGGTGGCCATGTACGGCGGGGTGAATCGCTAAATCAAATCATCGCGCCGCGAATTTCGCCAAGATTTCCAAAGCGACGTTTGCCTTCTCTTGGCGTAGAATTCTGCAAATTTCCAGCAGGATGATCATGTTGGCGAGCTTTCGACGATCCGGACAAATCATTAAGAGGAGTTCCGCGTTCGGGAGATTGAGCGCTTTGCCGGTACGGCTCTGCGCAGCCCTTCTGGCATTCGCGGTTACGGCCCGCGCGGGCGCCCAGAATCCTTTCGTTAATGATCCCAACGCTGCCAAAGCCGGCGAGTATGAGTTCCGCATCAACTGCGCTCTCTGCCATGGGCTCGGCGCGCGTGGCGGAGGGCGTGGTCCCGATCTGACTCGCGCCCAGAAGAAACACGCCCACAACGATGCCGAAATGTTTGCGGTTATCAGCAACGGCATTCCCGGCACCGCCATGCCCGCCAACGGAACCAACGGCCAGGGCGTGGGCATGACCGATGAAGAAATCTGGCAGATCATCACTTACATTCGCAGCCAGGAAGTCAAAGCCCCGGCCAATCCAATCGGCAACTCGGCTCACGGCAGAGAGCTTTTTTATGGCGATGCCAATTGTTCGCTCTGCCACATGGTGGAAGGCAAGGGTGGACGCATCGGTCCGGACCTCAGTTCAGTCGGCGGCTCGCGCACGCGCGAAGCCATCATCGATTCCGTG
Source organism: Candidatus Sulfotelmatobacter sp. (assembly GCA_030040725.1). Lineage (GTDB taxonomy): Bacteria > Acidobacteriota > Terriglobia > Terriglobales > Acidobacteriaceae > Sulfotelmatobacter. The sequence goes on from JASHTD010000579.1 coordinate 4,567, forward strand.
CGCAATCCCAGCCGCCGCCTGGCTTGGGGATTATCCGAAGCTACCAAAGAATTTCCGCAGGAGTATGAAACCATCACCGTTGTGACGGCCGACGGGAAGCAAATCAAAGGCGTGGCGCTCAACGAAGACAATTTCAGCGTGCAGATCATGGATATGAATGAGCAGATTCACCTGCTGGAAAAAGACAAGCTGCGTTCGTTCCGGAAGAGTCGCGAATCGCTGATGCCGGTGTATACACCGGAATTGTTGAGCGACAAGAACCTCGACGACATCGTCGCGTTCCTCATCAGCGTGGGCGCGAAATGAACCGCGAAGACAAAACCAGCCCTGACTGCAAGGCGAACCTTGGCCCTTCCGCAGGAAGCCCCCCGGTCACGTGGAAGAGCGGAGCTTCGGCGCCGCGTAAACACACACCCCCCGATTGGGGTTTTGGCCCCGGTCGTCTGCGCGCGAGGATTCTTGCCATCTCGCTTCTCTTCGCGACGCATGCTTTTGCCCAGGTCACTCCCGACCGTCTTCTTCACTCCGCCAAAGAACCGCAGAACTGGCTCACGTATTCCGGCGATTATTCTGGCCGCCGCCACAGCTCTCTCGATCAGGTGAATACGAAGAATGCGCATTCGCTCGTGGCCAAGTGGGTTTATCAGACCGGCGCGACCGGCAAGCTGGAAACCACTCCTCTGGTGGTTGATGGCATTCTTTACGTGACGGCGCAGGACGATCGCGCCTTCGCCCTCGACGCCCGCACCGGTCGGCCAATCTGGATGTATCAGCACGAACTGCCCCCCGATATTCGTCCCTGCTGCGGGAGGGTGAATCGCGGGCTGGCAATTTTGGGCGACAAAGCTTTTCTCGGCACCCTCGACGCCCACGTGATTGCGCTCGATTCGAAAACCGGCAATGTGATCTGGGACGTCGTCGCGGCGGATTATCGCAAAGGATACAGCTTCACCGTTGCTCCGCTAGCGGTGAAGAACCTCATTGTCATCGGCGTATCCGGAGGTGAGTATGGCGTGCGCGGCTTCATCGATGCCTACGATGCAGAGACTGGCATCCGCAAATGGCGCTTCTACACCGTTCCCGGTCCCGGCGAGCCGGGACATGAAACCTGGGAAGGCGATTCCTGGAAAGCTGGCGGCGCGCCTGCCTGGAACACCGGAACCTACGATCCCGCCACCAACCAGATTTTCTGGCCGACCGGCAATCCTGCCCCGTCAAATCGCGGCGAGGGCCGCGCGGGAGACAATCTTTACAGCAATTCTCTGCTGGCGCTCAATGCCGATACCGGCAAGCTGAACTGGTATTTCCAGTTCACCAAGCACGACGAACACGATTGGGATGCAACCCAGGTCCCGGTCATAATCGAATCAGAAAAGCGCGATTCAGGCCAGCATCTGATCGCACAAGCTAATCGCAATGGCTTTTTCTATGTGATCGACCGCGCCACGGGCAAGCTGATTTCGGCGAACGCCTATGGCAAGCAGACCTGGAGCACCAGCAAAGACGCCGAAGGCCGCCCCATCGCAAATAAGTCAGCTTCGCCCACGCTTGAGGGCCACACGGTTTGCCCAGGTGCGCTCGGCACCACCAACTTCATGGCGCCCTCTTATGATCCGCAGACCGAGTTGTTCTATGTAACGGCGCGCGATCAGTGCGACATTTTCTCGACGGCTCCGCAACCCTACGAAGCCGGTCACGCCTATTACGGCAGTGCTTATTTTCCTTCGGAGCAGGCGGAGCCCTATCGCGGATTCCTGAAAGCCATCGATCCCGAAACCGGCGAAATCAAATGGAAGTTCGAGCACACTTCGCCAACCTGGTCGGGCGTGCTCTCAACCGCCGGCGGCCTGGTCTTTACCGGCGATGCCGAAGGCAACTTCGTCGCTTTGGATGCCGCGGCCGGCAAGCCGCTGTGGCATTTTCAGATGGGTGGCGCGGTCTACGCTGCGCCAATTTCCTTCGCAGTCGATGGAAAGCAATATCTTGCCATTGCCGCCGGCAGCGCCCTCTACGCTTTCGGATTGCCTTAGAAAAACCTATTTGAAATTCACCACCACGCCGGCGGAGAATCGCAGGTTTCTTTCCTTGCTCTCGAAGCCGCGGACCAGCATGTCATTGAATGCAGTCCCATAAAACGTATCCAGGTTGAGGCTGGTGCGGTACCATTCCAATTGCATCGGCCGCAAATAAATCCGCCGCGACAGTTTGTAATCGAATCCGCCTCCCGCCGCCATTGCAAAATCGGTGAACGTTGCGCCCGTCGAAGCGACCGGACCCTGTGTGGCGATCGTCGAACTCGAAGTCAGCGTGCCCGCGCTCA
>JASHTD010000580.1 GCA_030040725.1 Candidatus Sulfotelmatobacter sp.
CTTGCTGGACGAGCCGACCACCGGCGTCGATCCCATTTCCCGTCGCGATTTCTGGCGCATCCTTTACGAACTGGTCTCGGAAGGTGTGACGATCCTGACCTCCACTGCCTACCTCGACGAAGCAGAGCGCTGTCATCGCGTCGCCTTGCTCCATCAGGGCAGGCTGCTCTTCTGCGACACGCCTAACCATCTCAAGGCCAAACTGGGCAAGAGCGTGCTGTCCATCACCTCATCCGAACCGCGCAGATTGCGGGCAGAACTCGAGAACGCGGATGGCATCTCCAGTCTCGTCCTGACCGGCGATGGTCTGCACGTTGTGGTTGACGAGGGCGCGAGGCGCATCCCCGAATTCAAGGCTCGCCTGAACAGCGCTTCCGTCCCCTTCGATACCATCCGGCAAGTCACGCCCACGATTGAAGACCTTTTTGTCGATGCTGTCGGCAGTGGAGCGTCATCTCATGCCTGAAAGCAACAATTCTGTGGTGATCGACAACCTGGTCAAGCGCTTCGGAGATTTCGTGGCTGTCGATCACATCAATCTCGAAGTGCGCAAAGGCGAAGTTTTCGGTTTTCTCGGACCAAATGGTGCGGGCAAGTCTACGACCATTCGGATGCTCTGCGGTCTGTTAACGCCTACCTCCGGCCGGGCGCGCGTCGCAGGATACGACGTGGGTCGCGAAGCCGAATCGGTGCGCCAGAACATTGGATACATGTCGCAGAAATTTTCCCTCTACAGCGATCTTAAGGTAATTGAAAACATACGCCTTTTTGCGGGTCTCTATAGCGTGCCTGCGAGCCTGGTCAAAGAACGAATTGATTGGGCGTTGGCGATGGCGAATCTCAAAGGCCAAGAACATCTGCTTACCGCTACACTTCCCGGAGGGTGGAAGCAACGTTTGGCTTTGGGCTGCGCGGTGTTGCACCAACCGCCCGTCATCTTTTTGGATGAGCCTACCTCCGGCGTCGATCCCATCTCGCGCCGTCAGTTCTGGGATCTGATTCACCACATGGCAGAGGACGGCGTGACGGTCTTCGTAACCACCCATTACATGGAAGAGGCGGAATACTGCAACCGCCTGGCACTGATCTCTCGCGGCGCCATCGCTGCTCTCGGTACGCCTTCGGAACTAAAGCTGAAATCGATGAAGGGTGAACTGCTCCTCGTTGAGTGTGAGCCGCTGGGCAAAGCGGTCGAGATCTTGCAGTCTGCTCCCGAGGTGATTGACGCAGCGGTTTTCGGCAGGGCTCTGCACCTGGTCGTACCTGATGCGACTGCTGCCATCCCCCACGTTAAGAAGTTTCTGTCGGACCGTAGCGTCAACGTTGCCCTGATCGACAAGATCCATCCCAGCCTGGAAGACGTTTTTGTCTCGCTCACCAGTGCGCCTGATTCGGGGAAGGAGTGGAAAGCATGAGCTTCACTCGCTTCCTGGCCGTCGCCAGAAAAGAGGTCGTGCATATCCTGCGCGATTCGCGCGGCCTGATCATTGTCCTGATCATGCCGGTGGTTCTGGTGCTGCTGTTTGGTTACGGCGTTAGCCTCGATTTCAAGGGACTGCCTGTATACGTCTACGACCGCGACGGCAGCCAGCAGAGCCAGGATCTCTTGAAGCGCTTTCAGGCCAGCGAGTACTTCGATGTGGTGCGGGTTGTGAACAATTACCCTGCATTGGCGCGAGTGCTCGACGATGGGCATGCCAAAATGGGGCTAGTCATCCCATGGGATTTTTCTCAGCGCCTGGGCGATCACCGTCCGGTTCAGGTTCAGGCGCTGGTTGACGGCACGGATGACAACACTGCCAACGTCCTGATCGGTTATGCCCAGGCGGTAGTCCTGGGCTATTCATCGGATCTCCAGCTCGACTGGCTTCGTAATCACGGCCAATTCGCTCAACCAGCTCTGATCAGTGTTGAAACCCGCACCTGGTACAACGAGGACCTCGAAAGCAGCGCCTTCATCGTTCCCGGCGTGCTCGCGCTGGTGATGTCCGTCATCGGGGCCTTCCTCACCTCGCTCACCATCGCACGGGAATGGGAGCGTGGCACCATGGAGCAGTTGATTTCCACCCCGGTTACGCCCGTTGAGATCATGCTGGGCAAGCTGGCTCCTTATTTTGCTATGGGGTTGTTCGATGTCATCGTGTGCGCGGGAATCGCCGTCTACTGGTTTCACGTTCCGTTTCGCGGTTCTTTTCAGACTTTCCTTTTCAGCTCCGCAATGTTCCTGGTAGTTGTGCTTTCGCTTGGTTTCTATGTCTCTGTGATCGCAAAGAATCAGCTCACCGCCAGTCAAATCTCGCTGCTCGCCACCTTTCTTCCAGCTTTCTTGCTTTCCGGATTTCTTTTTTCGATTGAGCAAATGCCCATTGTTCTGCAGTGGATTACTCGCATCGTTCCGGCGCGTTATTACGTTTCGGTCCTGAAGAAAATATTTCTCAAGGGAACGCCGACCAGTTTGCTCTACACCGATCTGGTGCCTCTGGCACTGTTTGCGCTGGCTCTGGCACTGCTGGCCACCGCGTCATTCCACAAAAGGTTGGGGTAAAAGGGAGACAAAACGATGTGGGGACGTCTTAAGCAGATGCTGATCAAAGAGTTCATTCAGGTCTTCCGCGACAAGCGCACCCGTTTTTTGCTCTTCGGCCCGCCGATAATCCAGATGGTGGTTTTCGGGTATGCAGCCACTTTCGAGATCTATAATGCCTCCACCGTCGTCCTTGATCTCGACCATAGCCAGGAAAGCCGAGAACTGATCTCGCGGTTTTCTTCCAGCCCCTATTTCGACGTACAACGCCAGCTCACGGACTCTCGTCAGGTCGGCGGTCTCATCGATCAAGGCAAAGCGACGATCGGTCTCGAGATCCATGCCGGCTTCGCGCAGAATCTGCGCAAGGGCCAGACAGCGCCGCTGCAAGTGATCGTCGACGCCACCAATTCGAATACTGCCCTCATTGCCTCTGCCTACATCAGACAAATCGCGCTTGGCTTTGCCCAGGACTACCAGAGGGACCGCATCTACCGCGTCATGCCGCAAGTGCTGGAACAGATTCCATCTGTCCAACTCGAGCAACGTCCCTGGTATAACCCTGACCTTCGAAGCCGTTGGTTTTTCGTGCCCGGGATTATCGGCAGCCTGACTCTTGTGCTGGTCGTCACGCTGACCGCCTTCGCCGTAGTCCGCGAACGCGAGATCGGCACTCTCGAGCAGAT
>JASHTD010000306.1 GCA_030040725.1 Candidatus Sulfotelmatobacter sp.
CGTACCATTCGATCCAATATGCGCTAATTCGCGTTTTTTCAACACCAGTACAAAGCGCTTCCGTGCGGGCTTGAGTTGGAGGCAAGTGATTGAATTTTCAGCATGAAACCCGGGATTTTCGCTAATGTGATCCATTAACTCTGGATCAGCATATCGGGGTTCGAATCCCTGGGGGGCAGCCAAATCTTGCCAATCCCTTACCCAAACGGTTCCGACCGGGCCGCCTAGCGGATTTCTGTCGGCACTATAAATGATTGAGGCTGCCTCACCCTTCGCGTTTTTCGAAGGATGAGCCGCACAGACCCCAGCAGCCGTTTGACAATTATTCCATATTTCTGCAAACATAGAAACATGCTACAAGCTCAAGCCAAATCGCAGGCCAAGACTACTGCTGAGCAGATCGCCAAATATGCCGACATGTTCTCGGCCATGGGTACCGAGGCCAGACTCCGTATCATGCAACTGCTCCTGTCGGCTCACCCGCAGGGGATGGTCGTTGGAGAGATCCAGGAAGAACTGGACATCCCTAGTTCAACCCTGTCCCACCATCTCGACAAACTCAGGAATGAAGGTCTGGTCCAAGTCTGCCGCGAAAGCACTTTCCTTCGCTACACCGCCAACACTGACGCGCTGCAAGAGATCCTGCAGTTTCTCTATTCCGAGTGCTGTACCCGCAACAAGGCGCTTAAGCCGCAAGACATTATTCAGATTTGCAGATAGGAGAATCCATCCGATGAGGAGCACAAGCAGTCAGGCGAACATCAAAGAGATCGTCAGGGAGAAATACGGGCAGGCAGCGTTACGCGTAAAGACAGGCGGAAGCAGTTGCTGTGGGGCGGTGCCCAGCGGGCTGGGGCCATGCGATGTCCAGTGCGATCCGATTACCCGCGATCTCTATGACAAGTCTCAAACCGCGGGAATCCCTGAGGACGCCGTGTTGGCCTCGCTCGGGTGCGGCAATCCGACTGCATTGGCACAACTCAATCCCGGGGAGACAGTGCTCGATCTCGGCTCGGGCGGAGGAGTTGACATTCTGCTGTCTGCCAGGCGCGTGGGGCCAACCGGCAAAGCGTACGGGTTGGATATGACGGACGAAATGCTGGCACTCGCCAACGCGAACAAGCGCAAAGCCGGCGCCGAGAACGTGGAGTTCCTGAAGGGCGAGATCGAGCATATTCCGCTGCCTGACAATTCCGTCGACGTGATCATCTCCAACTGTGTGATCAATCTGTCTGCCGACAAAGATCGCGTGCTGCGCGAGGCTTTCCGCGTGTTGAAGCCCGGAGGCCGCGTCGCCGTTTCAGACGTAGTCACGCGCGGCGCCATTCCCGATGAAATCCGCCAGCAAGTTTTGCTTTGGGTCGGCTGCATTGCGGGAGCGCTGGATGAGAGTGACTACCGTTCCAAGCTGAACGCAGCAGGATTCGAGCAGGTCGAAGTGGAACCCACGCGGGTATACCGTGTCACGGATGCGCGAGAGTTTCTGGCCTCGTCTGGGGTAGACGTGGACGCAATCGCACCACAAGTGGATGAGAAGTTCATGAGCGCATTCATCCGCGCCGTCAAGCCTCGCTCTGTCAAAGCTCAGCAGGCTCCAGCCAAGGATTGTTGCGGGCCGACCCGCTGCGACTAGAAGAACTGCAATTGGAAGATCGGAGCACCGCGGATGGAACCACACTACAACGTCCTATTTCTTTGCACCGGCAATTCGGCGCGTTCGATTCTGGCCGAGGCCATTTTGAACTTCAAAGGGAAGCCTAGATTCACGGCTTACAGCGCAGGCAGCCATCCCACCTGTGCAGTTCGGCCGGAGGCCTTGCTGCAACTCCAACAAGCCCACATTCCGACCGAAGGCCTCCGCAGCAAGAGCTGGGAAGAGTTTTCTCGACCTGAGTTTTCTCGATCAGAATCTTCTCGACAACGAGTGCCCAAGCTGGATTTCGTGTTCACCGTCTGCGATAACGCCGCGAATGAAGTCTGCCCGGTATGGCCGGGCCAGCCGGTCACCGCCCATTGGGGCGTTCCCGATCCCGCGGCGGCGCAAGGCAGCAAAACGGATATTGAGCGAGCTTTTCGAGACGCGTTCTTCCTGTTAGATCGGAGAATCAGTCTGCTCCTGTCGCTTCCACTGAAGGCTCTCGACAACCTGGCGCTCAAGAGGGAACTCGACCGGATCGGGCAAACTACATTGCCAATTGCGCAGGAGAAGTGAAGTAGAGGAGCGCGGAATGAAGATGAATACGAGTTGCCGTCTCAAGTTGTTGGATCGTTATCTGACATTTTGGATTTTTGCAGCGATGGCGATCGGGGTTGCGCTCGGCTACGTAATTCCCGGAGTCGTACCGTTTCTGAATCGGTTCAGCGTCGGTACGACTTCAATTCCAATCGCAGTCGGCCTGATCGTGATGATGTATCCGCCGTTCACGAAGGTACGGTACGAAGAACTGCCCGAGGTGTTTCGCAACAAGAAAGTGCTCGGCTTATCCCTGGCACAGAACTGGGTCGTGGGACCCATTCTGATGTTCGTTCTCGCAATAGTGTTTCTGCGAGGCTACCCGGAATACATGGCAGGATTGATCATGATCGGCCTCGCCCGATGTATCGCGATGGTGATTGTCTGGAACGAATTGGCGAAGGGTGACACGGAATACGCTGCCGGGCTGGTGGCGTTTAACTCTCTGTTCCAGGTGTTTTTCTATTCGGTTTATGCTTGGCTCTTCATTACTGTACTTCCGGCCAAGCTCGGATTGAGAGGGGCAGTCGTTGACGTTTCTATCGCCGAAATCGCGAAAAGCGTTTTTGTGTATCTTGGCATCCCCTGTCTGGCGGGATTCGCCACAAGGGTAGGCCTTGTTCGTTTCCGCGGCCGTGAGTGGTACGAGCGAACGTTCATTCCTCGAGTAAGTCCCCTGACCCTGATCGCGCTGTTGTTCACAATCGTGGTGATGTTCTCCTTAAAGGGCGAGTACATTGTGCGACTTCCAGTGGATGTTCTGCGAATTGCACTTCCGCTTCTGATCTACTTTGTTCTGATGTTTCTCGTCTCGTTCTACATGGGCAAGAAGCTGGGCGCGGACTATTCGAAGACGACTACGCTCTCGTTTACGGCCGCGTCGAACAATTTCGAACTAGCCATTGCCGTGGCTGTCTCAGTGTTCGGGATCAATTCCGGAGCAGCCTTCGCCGCGGTCATCGGGCCGCTCGTAGAGGTACCGGTAATGATCGGACTGGTCAATGTCGCTTTCTATTTTCGACGCCATTATTTCCCAGAAGCCGCAGCAGCGGCACAAATGGAACGCTTGAGCTTTACCGTCGCTAAGTAATGACCGGAGGGGATGACGCTGACATCCTGCACATGCTCAGTGTGACCGTTGTAACCGG
>JASHTD010000581.1 GCA_030040725.1 Candidatus Sulfotelmatobacter sp.
ACCGGCTCGTGAATGAAGTTGATTCCGAACTTGAACGCGTGATCACGCACGACGTGGGTTAAATCGTAGCGAAACTGATATTTCTCCTGATTGCGCAGGTCCGGGAAAAGAGTGATCGGAGTGGCGAATTGATTGTCGCCGAAGGTCTCGAAGCCGGAAATCGTGAGCGCTGTGGAACTGAAAGGAAACGCCAGCGCGAAACCAAGGTCGGAATTTCGCGTCTGCGTGAGGTGCAGCAAGCTGGCGTCGAGAACCAGATTGCCAAGCCAGCTGGAATTGAAAGCATAGGTATTGCTGAGGGCGATGTTTCCGTAATTGTTGTGCGTCAACAGGCCGGTTGATGGCAGTGTGCCTTGCTCGACCAGAGCGTGGTGCGTGGTGTAGCTGTCTTCCGATGCACGCAGAAACCAGTTCGACTTTGAGGATTGCGCCCAGTCGAAGCGCATCGAGCCGAGAAAATCCAAAAAAGGAATCGGCACGGTTGCGGGAGTGGCGATCGAAGGAACGCCGGTGATCAAGCCTTGCGAGGCCATCTGCGCCAGGGCATTGAACTGGGTCATGCTCGCCGGGCTGTACGCGATGCTTGCATGTTCGTTAACGTTCTCGAAAGAAGTAAAAAACCAGACTTTGTTTTTCGCGATGGGCCCGCCGAGCGTTGCAACGTAATTTTGCCGCGAGAATGGCTGCTTCGGATTGTGAACGCAAACGCCGTTTGCGCAGGTCTCGGCCGGGTTCTCGATGGGGAAGCGTGCATTAAGACCTGCGTCTCGTTCATAAAAAGCCGCGTCGCCGTGCCAGTCGTTGGTACCGCGCCTGGTCGTAATCACGACCGATCCCGCGGTGGTCCAGCCCGTGTCGGCCTCTTCATTCGAGGTGCGCATGGCAAATTCCTGGATGGCGTCGGGGGAGAAATTCTGCAGGAAGCCCCCGATCCAGTCATCGGAGTTGTCGGCGCCATCGACGGAAAGTTCGTTGTTCAAGCCGGAGCTTCCGCCTGTAGAGACAGCCGTAATGCGTGCTTTCGTGGGATCGGACGGCTCAACTGGCTCGGTCCCGGGAACCAGATAGGCGATGTTCGCGAAGCTACGCGCGGGCAACGGCATGGTTTCCAGATCCTGCGTGCCTACGACACCCCCACGCACCGCGCTCGAAGTGTCAAGGGGTTGGGTTGTAATTGAGGAGCTTTCCGCACGCACATTGACGCTCTGCTGCACAGAAGAAGGTTTTAGGGTGACGGCGATATCGTGGACGGTAGCGACGGCAACTGCGACCTCGGCTTCTGCCGGAGCGAATCCTGTCGCTGTTACCGTGATGCGGTAATCTCCGGGAAGAAGATCGTCGAGGCGAAACTCGCCGCGATCTTCGCTGTGGACTTGACGTTGCAGCGACGAGCCCGTTAGCCGCGCGACGATTTCAGCGGCAGGAATCCGCGCGCCGCTCGTGTCTTGCACCGTGCCGCGCAAGGAGCCCCGGGAGGTCTGGGCATGGAGAATCGGGCTGAAAAGAGCCGCCAGCAACGCCAGCGGAAAGGCAGCAAGACGCCAATTGGATTTCATCTGAGCAGAAAAAGACTAGACTGCTCGCGCGTTTTACTACCAGCAGTCGTAGGATGTACCGAAAATGCTCGCGGGTCGCCGGTCAATCCGACCAGGGTTGCGGTGTGCGGTCCCAGCGATGATGCTTCAGCTCGTTTAGTAGGCGGGCATTGAGTGGGCCGGCATCACTGGCCGCAATATTGTCGCGCACATGTTCGGGTTTGCGCATGCCAACGATGGTCGTGCTCACCGCCGGATGGGACAAAATAAAGCGCAGCGACATTTCCGGCAGCGTCATTCCTTCGGGCAAAGCCTTCTTGAGTTTTTCCACGCGCTGAATAGTATTGGTGAGATTTTCGGGACCAAAGTACAGGGCGCGCCAGTCATCTTTCGGGAAGCGGGTTTCAAGACTCATCTTGCCGCCGAGGCTGCCTTCATCGAGCGGCACACGCGCAATCACGCCCACGTTGAGTTCCTGGCACAACGGCAGGAGCTCGTCTTCCGGAGCCTGATCGAAAATGTTGTAAATGACTTGCACCGCGTCAACCAATCCGGTGTGGAGTGCTTTGATGCCATTTTCCGGTTCCCAGCGGTTCAAGCTCAGGCCGAAATATTTGATCCATCCGCCATCTTTCAACTTTTCGACCGTCGAGCGAAATTCCGGTTCATCGGTCCAGCTGTCGTCCCACACATGGAATTGCAGTAAGTCGATGGAATCGGTGCGAAGCTTCTTGCGAATCGCATCCGCATAGTGAAGCACGTGGTCTGCAGGAAAAACATCTTTGTATTTGTAGCTGGGAAGCGCGGGCCATTTGTCATTCTTGGGAGGAATCTTAGAAGCCGCATACAGACGCTTGTTAGGATTGCTCGCCATGGTTTGGCCGAGCAGTCCGTCGCTCTTGCCCTCGCCATAAGCCCAGGCGGTATCGAAAAAATTGCATCCGGAGTCGATCGAAAGCTGCAGCGAAGTCAGAGATTGCTGGTCATCGGAGCCACTCCAGCCGCTCATGCCCCAGAGTCCATAGGCTATGTCGCTGACCTGGAATCCGGTGCGGCCCAACTTGCGGTATTTCATAGGATGAAATCCTTGCAGAGAGTATGTGCAACCACTCATGCTAGCAGTTCCGGCACGGGCTACGCGGAGGCCAACAAAAGCCTGGCGTCGTAATCTCACCGGAATGACATGGACTTCGGGGAAAGTTCTTCGTTCTGCGTTATCGCGCCAAAGTGCGCCAATGTTCGATATCAAACGCACGTATTCAATGATTTCTTGGTATGGTGACTGTTCATGGAAACATCCCAGGATTCCAACCGCATCTGCTGGATCTGCGGCAAGCTTGTATCGTTAGAGCAGTGCAAGATCGACGAGCACGGCATGGCGGTCCACGAAGACTGCTACACCACCCGGATCACGCCACCACAGAGACTTCCCAAACTGCCAAACAAATCAACGCGAGTCTAGGAGGCCACCAAACAATGCATGCGGTTTTTTAGATGCATGTTATTGAAAGTTTGGGATCAGTGCCAGCGTTGTGGGTGTTTCAATGAGAACAGGCAGTACCGCTGATCATTAATGTGCAGGAGGTTCTGAAATGAATTGTGAAAATCCGCCGAACGGCATCATGCGCGACAAAAAGGACGAGATGAAAGCTCCCTCATCCCGGCTGACCGACGAGAAAATTTCGGATGAATCGGGTACCGAGGCGACAGCTGACCGGGCGTTGGCGCCCGCCGGCCTGAAAAATCCCTTCTGGAACTGAAGGTTTCTAAAAACTGGTTTGAGCAAAAGCTTGCCGTGATCGCGCGGCAAGCTTTTTCTTTAAGGGGGTCTTTTTCGCCGTTACTTCCACAATAACCTTCCCGGCGTAAGTCTTCCCACGGCGACTCTTCGGCAGCACAACTATTGCAGGATCGGCAAGCAGAGGCAAGGTTTCGTGGAGAAGTCGAGGCCAGACATCTTCTCGAGTGCGGGATGAAGTTGCGCATCGCGGCAGGGTTCGATCGTAATCACGAACGGCAGCGCGCTTTTTTCGAAGCCCGGCTTCTGCAGAACCGAGTCGATATTTAACTGATGCGCGGAAAGAATTGCCGCCAGGCTGGCGATAATTCCCGGCTGGTCTTTCACCCAGAAGCGCAAGTACCACGGAGTTTCAAAATCACAACTCACTTTCGGTGAAGCCAGCCGCAGAGCGCGTTGCGCGCGCGGTTGCGCGGAAATATTTTCGGCAACGAACATCAAATCCGAGACGACAGCAACAGCTGTGGGATCGCCTCCTGCGCCGGCACCCAGGAAAGCTACGTCGCCCCCGTACTTGCCTGAGGTCAAAACCAAATTCAGGTTGCGCTGCACGCGCCCGAAGGGAGAAGACGTCGGAACCAGGCTGGGGCCAACGTCGGCAAACAAGGTTTCCTGCTGGAGATCGGCGCGGGAAATCTGCCGGATGGTGCACTCGAGTTCAGCAGCGTAATCGAAATCAACCGCATCGATTGTGCGAATGGTTCGCGCACGAATCGCTTCCGGGGGAACTCGGGTCTGTAATCCGGCGAGCGCGAGAATTGAAAGCTTGGCGCGGGCATCGCCGCCGTCGAGGTCTTCGCTGGCGTCAGCTTCGGCGTAACCGCGTGCCTGGGCTTCTTCGAGAGCCTCGCTGAAGGGAATACGTGCCGTCTCGATGCGGCTCAGAATATAGTTGCAGGTGCCATTCAAAATTCCGGCGATGCCGTGCAGGTGGTCTCCGCAGAGCCCGGTGCGCAAGGCAGGAAGAACCGGAACGCCACCGGCGACGGAGGCGCCAAACTCAAGCTGGCAGCCATTTTCTCCGGCCAGTTGCAGTAACTCCGGTCCGCGCCGCGCGATCAGTTGTTTGTTCGCCGTGACCACCGACTTGCCCGCTTTCAATGCGCGGCGGACCAGGTCTTCCGCGGGATGCAAGCCGCCGATTAATTCGACCAGGATTTCTGCGTCCGAATTAAGAACCGAGTCGAAGTCGTCGGTCCAGGTAACATCACTCGGAACCCAGGCCTGCTTCTTGCGCTCGAAATTGCGATTGCAAATGTGTGTCAGGCGAAGAGAGGTGTCATTGCGTTCACAAAGAATCTTTGCCACCGCGCGGCCGACGGTTCCGAAGCCCACCAGCGCAACGCGGGGCGGGCGAATGCGGTCGCCTGGGATCGGATCTGGATCGGTGGCCGTTGCTGGCCTTGGGCGAGTCTCGTGCAATGCCTGCTCCCTGAAATCGATTCTCATTTTTATCACACCCGATTGGAAGACCTGATGTATCAGACCCATCGGACCACTGCGCCTGGCTATCGGATGGATGCTTTATCGGAATGGAAAACACACCGCAGGCGGCTTGCCCAGCGCGTTCCGCATCAAAGCTTGGTAAGATGTTGGATTCCACTGCAGGCGGGGCGATTCCAGCCTGTAAAGAGTCACAAGCGGAGCCTGGATTAACGGCGCCTCTCCATGCCGAGCGCTGCGGTCCGCCACTACGCCCGGATATGGGAGGAGAATGGATGATGGGAAAGTTCGCTACTGCGAGTGGGCTAATACTGCTGCTTCTCGCAGTTTTCGCTCTATCCGGTGTTTTTACGCCGCGGGCATTCGCCCAGACCTCAGCGGATCAGGCACCCGCCACTACGCCCACGACTCCAGCGACTAACGGGCAGCAGCCCACGACTTCAAACCCGCAATCCCCCGGGGCGGAGGAAGAACAGTCGGTGGAAGAAGGAATCTCGCTGCGGAAAAAGGAACATAACCATAAGAATTGGAGCTACAACGTTGGCGCAGGCGCGAATGTCGATAGCGGTGCGACCAAGTCATTTGTGCGCGGCGGCGGACTCGGAGGCATGATCGGAGTAGCTCGCAATGCTAATCGATATCTTGGACTGCGCGCCGACGCGATTTACGAAGACCTGCCGTTGAAGCAATCGAGTATTGCCATTACCGGAGCGACCAGCGCCACCAGCTATCTTCTGGCGGGCACACTTGGCCCCATCATCAACATTCCTGTGAGCAGCACTTTCGGTGGATACGTGCTGTTTGGCGCCGGTTTCTTTCATCGCGCCGGCAGCCTGAACAACGACACCACACTTCCAGGTTCGGCCTGCACTTCATTCTGGACCTGGTGGCAAGGGCAGTGTTTCAACGGCAGCCTGCCGCTCAATGGGCATTTCGTGAATACAAGCCAGAACCAATTTGGCTATGACGTTGGAGCCGGTGTGACGCGCAAGATGCCGAGCGGCGTGGAAGTCTATGCAGAGTTCCGCCTGATGCATGGCTCCAATAACGGTACGACAACGGATCTGCGGCCGATCACGGTCGGTGTGCGCTGGTAGATTTTCGTGCAGAAGATTTTCGCGAGACTATTCCGGATTGGTGCGATAGTTCCAGAATCCTTCGGCAAGCTGCTGCAGTTGTACAAATGAAGAGGCGGCCACAGGCTGAGACATTTTGGTTTCCGCATTCGCCTCGGCCAGTGCAGCTTCCACAATGTGGTGAGAAGTTGCGAGCGAGCATGCCGGATCGGTGGCGGCGGCGTTGCCCGCCAGCAGGAACGCCTGACATCGGCATCCTCCAAAGTCCACTGTGCGCTGGTCGCAACTCCGGCAGGGCTCCAGCATCCAGTCTTCTCCGCGAAAGCGCTGGAACGATGGAGATTGCTGCCAGATTGCTTCGAGAGTCCGTTCTCGTATGTTCTCAAAGGTCATTCCTGGGATGACTTCCGCTGCGTGGCAGGGAAGAACTTTGCCCAGAGGGTTGATGAGCATCAATTTGCGTCCCCATCCGCCCATGCAGGCTTTTGGAAAACGCGCGTAATAATCGGGAACCACAAAATCGATGCGAATGCGCCCGGCCAGGCGTTTTTCGGCGGCGGTGACGGCGTCGACTGCTTTGTCGAGTTGCACACGTGTGGGCAGCAGCGCAGAACGATTTTTCAATGCCCAGCCGTAGTATTGGGTGTGAGCAATCTCCATGCGTTCGGGAGCAAGTTGCTCGATGAAAGCGATCATCTCGGCGAGGTGATCGATGTTCTGCCGATGCACAACCAGGTTTACTGTGAACGCGATCTTGTGGTGCCGAATTTGTTTCGATAATTCGATCTTGTGGGCGTGAGCTTTTGCTCCCGCGATCCAGTTGGCTTCGGCTTCGCGCGAGTCCTGAAAGCTGAGCTGGATGTGGTCCAGTCCGGCATCGATTAACGCTTTCAATCTTGTTTCCGAAAGCCCAATGCCAGAAGTAATGAGGTTTGTGTAAAGGCCGGCAGCGCGAGCCCCAGCGATCAGTTCGGTGAGGTCGTTCCGCGCCAGCGGTTCGCCTCCGGTAAAGTGAGCATGCAGCATCCCCAGTTTGCCTGCCTGCCGGAAAGTATCGAGCCACTCGGCGGTCGAGAGCTCCGATGCGACTGCTGCGAGCTCCAGCGGGTTCGAGCAATACACGCAGTGCAACGGGCAGCGATGTGTGATTTCGGCAATGAGCGCAAGCGGATTGGGAGTCATCGAAACGGCTGAGACTTAGCCCCTATAGGGTAACAGGTGGTGGCATCCAGGTTGCGACGTCACGCAAAGAGCTCATTTCGAATTGTCTGCCGGTTTGGCGGCGGGCTTGTTTGCGTCTTTGGTTTCGGGCGTCCACGGGGTC
>JASHTD010000131.1 GCA_030040725.1 Candidatus Sulfotelmatobacter sp.
GACCCGCACGAAGTAATTGCCTCACCCGACGGATCGACCGCCTATATCTCTAATTACGGCGGCGGCGCGTACAACACGCTCACGGAGGTTGATCTCGCCGCAAAAACCGTTTTGCCCGTGATCGATCTCGGCGCTCTACGCGGCCCACACGGTTTGGCCTTTGCCGGAGGCAAGGTGTGGTTCACGGCTGAGGCGGCGAAGGCGATTGGCAGCTACGATCCGGCGACGAAGAAGATCGATTGGATCATGGGCACCGGGCAAAACCGCACCCACATGATCTACGTGTTTCCCGATTTCCGTCGCATCGTGACCACGAATGTGAGTTCCGGATCCGTCAGCTTCATCGAGAAGCGCGAGAACAACTCTTCAATGGGACCGCCAGGAGGTGACTGGATCGAAACCGTGATTCCTGTCGGCCACGGCTCGGAAGGCTTCGACGTTTCTTCAGACAAAAAAGAAATCTGGGTCGCGAATGCCGGCGACGGGACGGTATCGATTATCGACACGGCCAGCAAGACGGTAACTCAAACTCTCGCTGCCAACGTAAAGGGAGCCAATCGACTGAAATTTACTCCAGATGGCAAATTCGCCTTCATCAGCAGCCTGAGCCAGCCGGATGTCACCATCCTTGACGCCGCCAGCCGCAAAGAAGTAAAGCGCGTGAAAGTCGGACACGGCGCCGCCGGAATCGAGATGCAGCCGGACGGTTCACGCGCCTACGTCGCCTGCTCGCCCGATGGATACGTTGCGGTGATCGACTTGCATTCACTCGAAGTCACAGGACGCATCGACGCAGGCCAGGGCCCGGATGGCCTCGCGTGGGTTGGCCATTAATAAGTCAAACCCGGACGTTACGTCAGCAGTGCAAGCCGCGCTGACCGCCTCCGATTCGCAGCGCTCGGGAGTAATATACTGCGCATGACTCTAAGACACTCTGCTGTTGCACTCTTGCTATTCGTTCTTCCCGCATTCGCTCAGCATGGCGAGCCTGCTACTCCACCAGCGGACGCCGGCACAACTTCCGCCGCAGCAAAACCTGCCGAACCGATAAAGAATCCGCTCCCTGAGGACAAATCAGTGCCGCAGACCATCACGGTCAACGGCAAGACGATTCACTATACGGCGACCGTGGGCACGATCGCGCTCAAAACCAGAGACGAGAAAACCAACGGCGTCGTGATGTATACGGCATTCACGCTGGACGAAGGGAAAGGCGAGGCAAAAAGCGACAGCAAGGGAGGTAGTACGCACAGGCCGGTCACTTTTGCGCTGAACGGCGGGCCGGGAGCTTCGTCCGTCTATCTGGACCTGGGTGCGATCGGGCCAAAGCATGTTGTATTCGGGAACGATGGTGATTCTCCCTCCGACCCGGCGACGCTGATCGACAATCCCGGAACATGGCTCGACTTTACTGATCTGGTTTTTATCGACCCGATCGGCACGGGATTCTCGCGGTCTCTGGTGGATGAGAAGGAGACCAAAAAACTTTTCTATGCGCCGACGCCAGATATCGAGTATCTGTCTCTGGTGATCTACAAGTGGCTCGTGCAGCATGATCGCCTGCTCGACAAGAAGTATCTGGTTGGCGAGAGCTATGGCGGGTATCGCGTGCCCAGGATGGCGCACTATCTGCAAACAAGGCTGGGCGTGGCGATGAATGGGTTGGTACTCGTGAGTCCGTATCTGAACCCGGAGAAAGGTGATCCCATCCTATCGCCCATTCCATGGATGATTGACCTGCCATCCATTACGGCGTCGCATCTGGAATCCGAAGGCAAGCTGACTGACTCCGCGATGCAGCAGGTAATTGCATACACGCGAGGGGACTACTCCCAGGCGCTGCTGAAGGGGCGCACCGACCCGGCCGCCACTGACGCGATGATCCAACACGTGACCGAAATGACGGGGCTGGATCCGAAGTTCGTCAAATTTTCCGGAGGCCGGCTGGACATTCGAGCGTATCTTCGCGAGGTCCACCGCACACAGGGTCTGATCGGCAGCATCTATGACTCGAACGTGACTGCGCCTGATCCTTTCCCTTACGCGCCGACGCAGGAGACCAGTGACCCCCTGCTGGAGAGCGTTGTCGCGCCCACCACTACGGCCATGGTGGACTTCATCACGCGCACGGTCGGATGGAAAACCGATGCGCGCTATGAGGCACTATCGTATGAGGTGAATGAACAATGGGACCGCAATGACGATCTCCGCAAGGGTGCGGCGACAGACCTGCGCGAGGCTGTGGCTGCCGACCCCAAGATGCGGGTGCTGATCGTGCATGGATGGAACGACCTTTCTTGCCCCTTCATGGGATCGGTGTTGACGGTCGATCAGATGCCGATCATGGGCGATGCCAGCCGCGTGCAGGTGCACGAATTCCCCGGTGGGCACATGTTTTATACGCGTCCGGTAAATCAGGACCCGCTGCACAAGTTGGCCGAAACGATGGTGAATACGCATTGAGACGGCATGCGACCAAGGGTCGGGAGCTAATATCTCCTGACCTGACAACAGAGGCAAAGAACGAACGATCGATAAGCTGCGGTCGACGGGGAGATAGCTTCCTTGGGAGTCCTTTAGGCATCAATGACTGGTTGTTAACGGGCGTTTTCTCCCAAGATCCCTCCCGGGCCTTTTCAAGAACGCCAGCCGCCTCTAACGGAGCGCCTCTTAATCTGTTAGAATTGACACTTAGGTAACCTTCCGTCCCTCCGAATGTAACCTTTTATTAACCACCTTCCCTTATCATGGAACTGGAAAGAAAACGCCATTCATTCAGGCTAGAGGAACCGTTTTGGATCACGATATACGCAGACAAAAGCAGCAAGCTTTAATGACCGAATTGATCGAAAGGAAGATTCGCCTGCACGCGCAGCATCTGTATGAGAAGCGCGGCCAGGCTGATGGCTCAGCCCTGCAGGATTGGGTCGAAGCCGAGTCGCAAGTGCTGGGAAACAGCATCCTGGCGCCACTCTACCGCAAAACCCGCACCGAGGCTGACGCGGGTTAAGGCGTGCAATCGAATTAGCCAATCGCGGCGCCGATGCTTATCAGGGCGAGTCTTCAGAGCCTGCTCTGAGACTAGTCGAAGGACATGCCGCAAGTTCCACAGCACAATTTGCGCCTTCAGGCGAAGGAGTTTATTTCCGGGCCGCAACCGTTTTCGTCTTACTCGCCTTGCTTCCCTTCTTATCCAGCCGCTCGAAAACCGCGGCCACGATCAGCGGCAAGCCAATGGTGGCATCGACGAAAACTTCTCCGAATTTTCCGCCCTCGGCCGGAGGCACGAACTTGCCCCACGAAACCGCCTCGCTGTAGGGGCTGCCCGATAATCCTCCCCAATAGACGGGCTCCGGACAAATGCGCAGGCCGTAGTGATAGCGCTTTAAAGGAATATTTTCACCCAGCCGCCGATGCCTCAATTCGCAGAATGGTCCAAACTGCTGCGACCAGTTTCGCGGCACTCCTCCGCCAATCGTGATGATGCCGAGCTTTTTCTGCCGCAGCAGTGTTGCGGCGAAATGCTCCAGATCTTCAAAGGGATCGAAGCGGATTTTGTACCTGCCGGTCGATTCACGAAGCCGATTGTTCAATGCCGTGTCGAGCCCCAACTCGGAATCGGTGAATGCGGGCACAAATACCGGCACGCCCATGTCATGCGCCGACTTCAGAATCCCCCGCTGGTCCCGCGCATGCTTTGCCAGATACGCCCCGATCGCATGATTCAGCTTGTAGGAGCACATGGTCTCGTTGTGGTCCCATCCCTCGAGCACGGCGGACATTACTTCTTCCACGTCGTCCAGGTTCTGCTCCGGCTCGAGCGTGTCATAAACGCGGTTATAGCCCTGCTCGTAAAGCTCTTCGTCGGAAACTTCCGGATTGGCACGGAAATGCGCTCGTCCTGTCGCCTCAACCAATCCATGGGCCATCAGTGCGCCGGTTGAAACTACTGCGTTGACGATGCCGCGATCGATCATGTCGGTAATGATCAGGCCCTGTTTTGCCACGGTCATCGCGCCCGAAAGCGTCATCACGACAAAACATTCTTCGTCGCGCGCCATCGCCTCAAGGACATCGGCGGCCTCACCTAGCTGCCGGCCGGTGAACGCTGTTTTCGACATCGCGCGCACCATGTCGTCGATCGACTTCACCTTGCCCAGATCAAGCGGATCGAGCGGAATCAGCCGGTCTTCGATCGGATTATGCAGATGCCGTTCTACGCCCTCGCCGGCGTGGGCGGGACGATCATGTCCTTTTCCTGCATGCGAGCTGTCATGGTTCCCGTGTTTCAAGCTTCCACCTCCGGGCATAAAGCCCGTCATTTTTCTTTGATGATTGCGTCGCGCGACAACGGGAGCCGGACAAGTTGACGGCTGCATTCGTTTCGCTCTGCTATTCTATCGTCTTTGAGCGAGACTGTTCACAAGGAGCGCGTCGCTTGGCCCCTGAAAAATTTCGCGTGGCGCTGGTGCAGATGTCCTGCGGGCCGGAGCCGGAACAAAATCTTCTCAAAGCGCTCGACCGCGTCGCCGAAGCCGCGGGGCGGGGCGCGAAGGTCGTTTGCCTGCCCGAATTATTTCAAACGCAATATTTTTGCCAGCGCGAAGATCACTCGCTTTTCGATTTAGCGGAACCGATTCCCGGACCAGCCAGCGAGAAACTGGCGGCGTGTGCGCGGCAACACGGAGTGGTGTTGATCGCCTCGCTCTTCGAGAAGCGTGCGCCGGGCATTTATCACAACACGGCCGCAGTCTTCGATTCCGATGGCTCTTTGCGCGGCCTCTACCGCAAGATGCATATTCCCGACGATCCGCTCTATTACGAAAAATTCTATTTCACCCCCGGCGATCTTGGATTTTGTGCGCTCGATACCAGCGTCGGATGCATTGGAACCCTCGTCTGCTGGGACCAATGGTTCCCCGAGGGCGCCCGGCTCACTGCGTTGCAGGGTGCGTCGATTCTTTTCTATCCGACGGCGATTGGCTGGCACCCGGCGGAGAAAGCCGAGTTTGGCGTGGCGCAGCACGATGCGTGGCGTACGATTCAGCGCGCACACGCCATCGCCAATGGAGTCTATGTTGCGGTCGTGAATCGCGTGGGTTTTGAAACCGGCAACGTGCGCGGCAAGTCGAGCCCCGGACAGGGACTCGAATTCTGGGGCGGTTCTTTTTTTTGTGATCCCTTCGGCCGCGTCATGGCCGAATCCTCGCACGACCGCGAAGAGATCCTGATGGGTGATGTCGATTTGAAAGCGCTGGAAGACATCCGCCGCAACTGGCCGTTTCTGCGCGATCGCAGGATTGACGCTTACGCGCCGATTTCTAGCCGGCTGATTGACGGACGGCTTCCCTAGGCATACGCGAACGGCCGCTCGGCGTGGCTTTTCCAGAAGTAGCCGAGAATGATCACGCTTGCAACCGCGGCGTAGGCGCACCATAGCGAGGTGAACGCGTAGCGTTTGACCTCCATCACAACCAGCAGTATCGCCAGGTTGGCCGCGCCGAAGATTACCATCATCCTGATCCTCGAGAAAAAAAGCGAACCGCAAGTTGCAATCACATAGAGCACCGCGACCGCCGTGTTGTTGGTCGCTTGATTGATGTACACGATGCTGTTCCCTCTGATATACAGCTCCAGCGGGAATGCCGTCAGCGCCCACAGAATATAGAGCGCCGTTCCTCCGCCGAGCACGAGGAACGGCAGCATTCTGCTGCGGCTCTGCGCGTTCGGCTCGAACAGAAGCACGCTGAGCGGCAGCAAAAACGGCAGGAGCCCTTGCGCATAAAGCATGAAGGCCGCGCCCATGTCGTGCGCCACCGCAGGCGAGAGAATCCCATCCAGGCCCAGCCAGACGAATCCCTCGGAGAACTGATGAATGGCAAATAGCAAGGGTAGCGATGCGAAGAGCAGTTCGCGCCGGTGCTTTACTTTAGTCAAGGTGACGACGCCGACGGCGCCCAGAACTCCGCTGCCTACAAAGTTTGCGGTGGCTGAGAAACACATAGCTGGTCTTCTTCCTTTCGAGCCTCCCTCGCGGGCTGTCGAAAAAGGTTACTCCTATCGAAAGAGATTTAGAAACCGGCCAGTGAATTCTGAGTGCGCGAATTCTTAGTGAGTGAAATGACCTGATTTCGTCACATCAGCTTGATGCTCGTCTGCGAAGGGCCAACCTCGCATATCCCAGGGTGAGACCGAGTGAGCCGTACACCGCCGCGTTCATGGGGGCCAGCAGGAAAAAGGTAGCCACCAGCGAGGGATCGAACGTCATCTTCACGAAATACATCGGACACAGCGAAAACATCACTTGGGGATCGAGATTCCAGCGGTGCGGAGCGAGATAGGCGACGAGCGCCAGGAGATATGAAATCGCGGCAAAACCGCCGAGCCATTTGAGGGGCCCTAAGAACAATTGTTCATCGTCCCGATCTTTCCTGTACGCTTTCGCGATCCACGAACGGGGCAGCACCGCAAGTGTCACGCCGAAAAGGCCCAACGGTGCCAGGGTAGCCACAAATACGATCCATTCGCTCTGCACCGGCAGCTCGGCGCCCTGCAGCATCACAAAAGGAACGCAGGTAAAAAGCGAAATCAGTCCACAGACAAAAAACGCGATGCGAGATGTAATCCCGATAGCGCGTGCGGACATAACGCGGATTCTAACAGCGGTTCGAAGTTTGAGCACGCCTGGTTGCAATGACCGGAAAATGAAAAAGGCCGCTGCTAAAATGCTTGCAGTTCGGTTGCCTCAACAGCCCGCGTTTAACTGTTGCAACATCCCGGTTACACGCACTGAGCAGGAATCCGTTCGCCAAGATCGATGTCAGCCTCAGAACTAAACACGCATCTTGTCATCCCGAAAAAAAAGCTCACCTCAATGGCCCGCTCCATTTCTTCAAGTAGTACTTTAAGCCGGGGCGCCTCATCTTTCGCCGGTTCGGCGAAAGGTGGGATCGGCAACCCTCCATCCTTTCGCATGCCCGCCGAGTGGGAACCGCACGATGCTACCTGGCTGGCGTGGCCGCACAATCACGGCGACTGGCCGGGGAAATTTGAACCGATCCCTTGGGTCTATGCCGAGATCATTCGAAATCTCGCCAGGCATGAGCGAGTTGAGTTGATCGTCAATGACGCTGCCGCCGAACGAAAAGCTCGCAAGCTGCTCGATCGCGCGAATGCGCCGTTGAAAAATGTTCGCTTTCATCGCTGGCGAACGGATCGCGTGTGGGTGCGCGATTCCGGGTGCATTTTTGTCGCGGGCGGCAAGGACCATGTAGCGAAGGCCGCCCTCGGCCGTCCAGCCGGGATGAAGTCCAGGCCCGCAATCAACTTTCGTTTCAATGCCTGGGCGAAATACTCGAATTGGAAAAACGACGGCAAGATCGGCGGCCTCATGGCCGCCGCTTCGAACGCCGATGAGATCACACCCACCTATCGCCGCACCCGCGTCGTCCTCGAAGGCGGATCCATCGACGTCAACGGATGCGGCACTATTTTCACCACCGAAGAATGTTTGCTCAGCAAAATCCAGCAACGCAACCCCGGCATGTCGCGCAAGGATTACGAAAAATTATTCGCTGCCTATTTCGGCGCGCCGCACGTCATCTGGCTTGGCAAAGGAATCATCGGCGACGATACGCATGGCCACGTCGATGATCTCGCCAGGTTCGTCTCGCCAGGCACAGTGGTTACTGTTGTCGAACCCAACCGAAAAGATCCCAATCACTCACCCCTGCGTGAAAATCTCAGGCGTCTCGAAACCGCCTGTGATCAGGATGGCAAGCCGCTGAACATAGTCGAGATTCCCCTGCCGCGTCCGGTCATCTTCGAAAAACGCCGTCTGCCGGCCAGCTATGCGAACTTCTACATCGCAAATGGAATTGTCCTCGTCCCGGTCTTCAACGACCCCAACGATCGTGTCGCACTTAACACTCTCTCCGATTTGTTTCCCGAGCGCGAAATCGTGCCCATCTACGCGGGGGATCTGGTTTGGGGACTCGGCACTCTGCACTGCATGACACAACAGCAGCCGGTGTTGCAGTAGGAAATTACTTCTTGTATTGCGTGGGCAGCGGGCCTTTTTCGAGCGTTTCGCGGTCCCAGATCCAGCCCTGGCGGGTGTAGCTGGCTAGTTCAAAATCCTGCGTAAGCTCGAGAGCATCGACCGGGCAGGCATCTTCACAGAGGCCGCAGAACATGCAGCGGCTCAGATCGTAGGTGAAATTGGTTAGTTCTTTGCGCCGCGTCTGCTCATTGCGCGCGCTCGAAACCACGATCAGATTCTCAGGGCATGCCAACGCGCAAAGATCGCAGGCAATGCACATGGTTTCGTTGGTATCGGGATTCACGTTCAAGCGCGGCGCGCCCCGGTAGCGCTCGGCAACCTGCGGCCGTTCCAGGGGATATTGCTCGGTGTAGGTTTCCTTCGGGTCTTGATAGCGAAACGTGACCTTCAATCCCTGCAGAAGATCGACGAGAAAAATCTTACGCAGCAGCGTAGGCATCCCCATATGCGCGTAGCATACCACCTGCAACTTCCGGTGACCAGTAGGCGGGGTCGCTTTCCGAAATTGTAGGGAACTTTATCTCCGGCTGCATCGTACTTACTACCATTGAGGACATTATGCGAGCCTATCTCGCCAACCTGACTTCGACGGCCAAACTGCTGCTGGCGCTGCCAATCCTTGCGATCGCATATCCGGTGGTGACAATCGTCGTTCCCGATGTAATTCGGGCCGTGGTGCCGGAAGTCGTGCGTTCCGTGCTGAGCCTCATTTAACCTCATAGCGCAGGGCGAGTAATTTGCGACTTCGGCTGTCAGCACTCCGAGGCTCGCTTCTACGATAGCTTCTCCCCCAATCACAAATTCCGCGGTGATACTCTGCTGCTGGGCCTTCAAACATGGCTGACGAGCAACAGGCGAACCGAGACGATCCGCGGGATAACACCTGCCGGGACACAACCCTGCACGACGAACTCTGGATGCGGGAAGCCTTGGCTTCGGCGCAGCGTGCGCTGGAAGCGGGAGAAGTTCCAGTGGGAGCCGTTGTAGTCTGCGACGGCCAGATCGTCGGCCGGGGGTGGAACCGCAATA
>JASHTD010000582.1 GCA_030040725.1 Candidatus Sulfotelmatobacter sp.
TCGGCTAGATCGCTGGTTTTGGGAACATTGTCGAGAATCGTCGGCTTCACGAAGTTGCCGGATTCGTATTTCGGAATCTTCGAGTTGCGTCCGTCGAGCAGAACTTTTGCCCCCTGCTTTTCTCCGAGTCCAATAAGCGACTCCACGCGTTCTTTGCTCTGCGGCGTAATCACAGGCCCCATCTGCACACCATCTTCAAGGCCGTTGCCAACTTTCAATTTCGAGGCGGCGTCGGCGATGGAATCACGGAAAGTTTTTTGTGCTTCGCCTATGGTTACGGCAACCGAGACCGCGAGGCAGCGCTGGCCAGCGCATCCAAACGCACTGTCGCTGATGATCTGCGTGGCCATCGGCATATCGGCATCGGGGAGAACAATGACATGATTTTTCGCCCCACCCTGGCACTGTGCGCGTTTGCCATTTGCGGCGGCACGCGAGTAAACGTATTTCGCAACCGGAGTCGATCCCACGAAGCTGATAGCGCGGATCTTGGGATGATCCAGCAGCGCGTCGACCGCGGCTTTCCCGCCGTTGATAAGATTGACGACACCTCTCGGCAATCCGGTTTTTTCGAGAAGCTCGCACGCGTAACGCATCGTTAGCGGCACACGCTCGCTCGGTTTGAGGACGAATGTGTTGCCCGTCGCAATGGCGTAAGGCAAAAACCAGAACGGAATCATGCCCGGGAAATTGAATGGGGTGATAGCGGCAACAACGCCGAGCGGCTGACGGATCATGGTTTCGTCGATGCCGCGCGCGACGTCTTCGAGGTTGTAGCCCTGCATCATCATGGGGATGCCGCAGGCGACTTCGACATTTTCGATGGCACGGCGCATCTCGGCTTTGGCCTCGACGAAGGTTTTGCCGTTTTCCTGCACGATGATGCGAGCAATCGAGTCGATATGCTCTTCGAGCAGCATCTTCAGTTTGAACAGCGGCTGGATGCGGTCTTCGGGCGGGGTGCGGCGCCACTCGGGAAAGGCCGCGGCCGCCGCTTCGACGGCTTGATTGACTTCTGCGGCGCCGGCGAGGGGGACCTGTGCGAGCACCTCGCCGGTTGCGGGATTGATGACATCGCGCCATTCTTTTGCCGGCGAGTCGATCCATTGGCCGCCGATGAGGTTAAGAAGGCGAGTAATAGGAGGTGCAGCGACTGACATATTGGTCCTCGTTATTTCCAAAAAGCAGGTTCCTCACCGCGCTTCCATGTTTATACCAATTGCGCGACAGCGCCTTTTTTGTCGCATACCGCGGCCAGCGCGGATTCCAGCACGTCCAGTCCTTCATCCATCTGTTCGTTGGTTGCGACGAGCGGAACCAGGACTCGAATCACGTTCGAGTACGAGCCGGCGGTGATGGTGATGAGTCCGTGCTCGTAACAGTATTGCGTGATCTTCTTAGTTTCATCCGCCGCGGGCGCTTTGGTTTCTTGAGAATGAACTAGCTCGATCGCCTGCATGCCACCGAGACCACGGACATCCCCGACGATCGGCCAGCGGCGCTGCCATTGACGTGCGCGGCGCTGAAAGCGCTCGCCGAGCTCGTTGGCGCGTTGAAGCAGATTGCTTTTTTCAAACAGGTCAAGCACGGCCAAAGCTGCGGCGCACGAAAGCGGATTGCCGGCAAATGTTCCGCCGAGTCCGCCGGGCCCGGGAGCGTCCATGATTTCGGCACGGCCCGTGATGGCGGCGAGCGGCAAGCCTCCGCCCAGAGATTTTGCGGTTACCAGAATATCGGGTTCGATACCGTAAAGCTCGCTGGCAAAGAGTGCGCCCGTGCGCCCGAAGCCGGATTGCACCTCATCGGCGATAAAAAGAATGTTGTGCTTGCGGCAGAGATCGATCAGCACTTGGAAATAGTCAGGCGGCGGAGCGACGAAGCCGCCTTCGCCCAGAACCGGTTCGGCGATGACAGCAGCGACTTCCTCATTAGCAACCATGCGCTTGAACGTATCTTCGAGATGACGCGCGCAGTAAAGATCGCATGAAGGATATTTCAGGTTGTACGAGCAGCGATAACAATAAGCGAACGGGACGCGGTAAACCTCGCCGGGAAAAGGCGCAAAACCAGCTTTATAAGGATGCGTCTTGCTGGTGAGGGCAAGAGTCATCATGGTGCGGCCGTGGAAAGCGTCTTCGAAGGCAATGATCGCAGGGCGCTTTGTGTAGGCGCGGGCAATCTTGACTGCATTCTCGACGGCTTCCGCGCCGCTGTTGACGAACAAGGTTTTCTTAGGAAACTTGCCCGGCGTTGCGACGTTCATGCGCTCGGCGAGCTCGATGTAGCCTTCGAAAGGTGTGACCTGCACACAAGTGTGCAGATATTTATCGAGCTGCCCCTGAATTGCCGCGAGAACAGGCTGCTGGCGATGACCAGCGTTTGCGCAGCCGATACCTCCGGCGAAGTCAACGTAACGGTTGCCGTCGACATCCTCGAGCCAGGCATCTTCGGCTTTGGCTACGTAAATCGGCGTGCCGTGGGAAAGGCCGCGGGGCACGGCTTGGGCGCGACGCGCGGCGAGAGCGCGGGATTTGGGGCCGGGGATCGGAGTATTGATACGAATCGTACTCATGTCAGTTTCTCGTGAGAACTCCCTGAGACTGCGGCGGCA
>JASHTD010000583.1 GCA_030040725.1 Candidatus Sulfotelmatobacter sp.
TCTGCATCACTTCTTTTAAGCGGTCGCTGCGGCCGATGATTTCGCCAAACCCGAGTTCAGTATCGATGACTTCTTCGAGATAGAGTTTCTCTTCTGAGAGCTTCTCCTTGGCCAACCTGAGCTCTTCGGTAACTTCGCGCAAACGAGTAACGTCTACACAGGCACAATTGACGCCTTCAACTTCGCCCGCAGCGCTAAGCAGCGGTTCAACGGTAATGTCGAAGTAATAGGTTTTGCCACGCGCGGTGAGCGTGAATTCCTGCCGCCTACCCTGGCCGGAATCCAGCACCGACTGCTTGATGGCGCGCATTTGCGCTCCTACTTCGGATCCAAAAACTTCCTCGTCGGTTTTTCCCAGATAATCGTCTTCGCTCCATCCCTCCTGTACGTTGTAAACCCAGGTGTATCGCAAGTCGCGATCCTGATTGAACACCTTGATGGGAGAACCGTTGAGCGCGACCCGAAACCGTTGCTCGCTTTGCCGAAGCGCTTCCTCGGCGTGCTTCCTCTCGGTCACGTCGCGAATCGCGCTGGAAATCAGCATCCCCTGGTCGGTTTCAAGCGGACTCAAGCTGATTTCAACGGGGAATTCCGTTCCATCCTTGCGCAGGCCGTATAAATCCAGCCCTGCACCCATTCCCCGCACGCGCGGTTCGGCTGAAAATGCCGCGCGGTGTTCCCCGTGCCGGTTACGAGAACGCTGCGGCACCAGCACTTCGATTTTCTGATTCAGCAGTTCCTTCCGCTGGTATCCGAATAGCTTCTCGGTCTGAGCATTGATCAGGACAATTTTGCCTTCCCGATCCACCACCACCATGGCGTCCGGCGCCGCCTCGAGCAACCCGCGGAATCCCGCTTCTGCTCGCTTGCGCTCGGTAATATCCTGCATGATTGCCATGTGCCAGTCCGGCTTTTCCCCCTCCGGCCACATCGCCACAATCTCCGCTTCCACCCATCGCACCGAGCCGTCGGGCCGCACGTACCTTTTTTCCAGCTCGTAATGTCGCACTTCTCCTTCCCGGAGCCGACGGATGTTCTCGATGGTCCCTGGCAGGTCGTCCGGGTGAGTAATGCTTTGAAAATCGCGCCCGAGCATATCCTCCTCGGTCCGCGCGACAATCTCACAGAATCTAGGATTCACGCCCAAGAACCGTCCCGTACTAGTCTCAACCCAGCACACCCCAACGGGAGAGCTTTCGTGCAATGCACGATA
The DNA here is from genome assembly GCA_030040725.1 of Candidatus Sulfotelmatobacter sp. Taxonomy (GTDB): domain Bacteria; phylum Acidobacteriota; class Terriglobia; order Terriglobales; family Acidobacteriaceae; genus Sulfotelmatobacter. The sequence goes on from JASHTD010000583.1 coordinate 1,214, forward strand.
GCGGTTTTCGCTCGCCCGAAGTCGTGCTTCTGCATTTTTGCGCTCCGAGATGTCCTGGAGAGTTACGATGACGCCGGTGATTTCTCCCTGCGCGTTGCGAAGTGGGCCTTTGCGGCTTAATACCCATCGCGGCCCTGACGGCGTAGGAAGTTCCTCGTCAGGCACTGTGATCGTGTCCCCCAACAGAGCTCGCTTAAGTTCGATCTCTGGATCATGCCCGCAGATTTCGAGAGGAATGAGCTCTCGGAACAGCTTGCCAATCGCACTGCTAGCTGGAATCCCCATTAACTTTTCCATGAACGGATTCCACACCACGCAGCGCAGGTCGCGGTCGTAGACCACTATCCCTTCGCTCGCGCTGGCGATGATCTGGCGATTCAGGTCCGCCGCTTCGCGCGCCAGTTTCTCGGCGCGCTTCTGCTCGGTTACGTCTCGGGCAATTCCGCTGACTACCGGCCGTGCCTGGCCTTCTTGTCTGAGGGTGTTGGTATATTCCCAAATCCGACGCTCTCCAGACCGCGTCTGCACAACAAGAAGCCCACGATCCTCGCCCTGCCGCTCAATCCGCCCGAGATAGGCATCAAACTCGGGGCGGAACTCGGGCGCGATGAATTCCCTCATGGGGATCTCCATCAACTCTTCGACGCTGTATCCCAGCAGCCGCGCCGGAGCATGGTTTACCGACAAAAGCCGTCCCCCAAGATCGTGGACGCACAGCAAATCCTGGCTGTGCTCCATCAAATCCCGGTACCAGTTACCGTTTTCTTGGAAGGCTCGCAGCGCCGACTCGAGCTCAGTCGTATTCGGAGGAGACGGAAGTTTTTCTTGCCCAGGGTGCAAATCCATGGCTACTCCCTAAGCGGGCATCGAAGTCGTTGCGCATCGACCCGCACTGATGGCGCAACCTTAACCGCACGCAGCTCGCGAAACGACCCTAGCTAATTGCCGCGCAGTGTAGCAGAATTCATCTCCCATGTGTAACGAATTAACCATTGGCGGTTTGACCCTTGCCCATGGCGGGACTAAACTCGCCTTTCACCGGGGTTCCTATGAAACGGATGGTTCTTATCTTTCTCACCTGCTCTCTCGTCTGTTCTGCTCTCACACTGGTCGCGACTGCAGATGACGAACACGGCCACAATCATCACGAAGATATCACCACGGCTCAGCTCGGCATGGTTAACTTCCCGGTCTCTTGCGCGCCCGATGTGCACAAGCCCTTCGAGCGCGGGATCGCTCTGCTGCACTCCTTCTGGTACGAAGAAGCAGAAAAAGAATTTCAAAACGTTGCTGCCCATGATCCCGAATGCGCCATGGCGCACTGGGGTATCGCCATGAGTCTCTGGCATCAGCTTTGGAATGAACCCGACGAGAAGGTGCTCCTGGATGGCCTGGATGAGGTGCAGGAGGCACAGGGCAACAACGGCTCTAAGACTCCGCGCGAGCAGGCCTATATCGCCGCCATGGCCGCCTTTTACAGCGGCTCTAAAAAGCTCGGCTTCGAGGCCCGTGCCAAGGCTTATTCCGACGCCATGAAAAAGGTCTACGAAGACTATCCCGACGATCACGAAGCCGCGGCTTTTTATGCTCTCTCTCTACTGGCCTCCGAACCGCACGACGACACCACCTTCGCCAGTCGCAAGCAAGCCGCCGCGATCCTCGAAAAACTTTTTGCCATCGAACCTGACCACCCTGGCGTGGCCCACTACCTTATTCACGCTTACGACAAACCGCAGCTTGCCGAGCTTGGGCTTCCCGCCGCGCGCCGTTACGCGCAGATCGCCCCCGCGGCTCCGCACGCGCTGCACATGCCGTCGCATATCTTCGCCCGCGTTGGACTTTGGCAGGATGACATTAATTCCAATCTCGCCTCGATTGCCGCTTCACGCAAGACCGCAGCCATGGGCATGGGCGGCGAAGGCCATCAGTTCCACGCTATGAGTTTTCTTTTCTACGCCTACATGCAAAACGGGCGCGATGCCGAGGCCAGGGCTCTGATCGAAGAGATACGCTCCATGCCCAACAAGAAAGACGATATGTACGGCAAGGACTACGACCCGCACCTGGCGACTCTCGCTCACCTGAGCGCGCTCTATCCGGTGGAGATGCATGACTGGGCTGCCGCCGCGGCGCTGCCTCCCATGGAGGTTGAAGGCACCGCGGAGTATTCGGTGATTTATTTGTCTCGCGCCATTGGCTCGGCACACCTGCACAAGGCGGATGATGTCCGCCAGGACATTGCCGCCATCGAAAACCTTCATGAAAAGCTGGCAAAGAGGAAATCCGAATTCGCCGATGCGGTCGCTGGCGATCGCAAAGAGGCCGAAGCATGGCTGGCATTTGCCCAAGGCAAGTACGACGACGCGGTGGAAGCGCTGCGTCCTATCGCCGACAAGGAAGACTCCGTGGGTGACGAGCCCGACGGCATTCCAGCGCGGGAAATGATCGCCAACATTCTGCTCGAAGCCAAACGTCCACAGGAAGCGCTTGCTGCGTTTCAGACTGATTTGAAATTCAATCCCAACCGCTTCAATGGACTTTATGGCGCGGCGCAGGCCGCCGAAGCCGCAGGTCATCAAAAAGACGCGGAGGAGTACTACGCTCTACTGCTGAAGGTTTGCGACAAATCTAATTCCACCCGACCGGAGTTGACTCGTGCGAGGGAGTTAGTCGCGCAGAAGTAGACCTGTCAACCGCTCCGCGGTAAAAGAGGACGACGAGCCAATTAGCAAACCATCATCTTGACTGCCAAACCCGCCACCACTCCCGCTGCTCCGACTAAGGCGTTCCACTCGCGGTGCTTCAAGTACAACTCCCACGAAAAGGCTGTAAGCTTTTCCTCAGCATGTGGCGTGATTCTCGGAATCATCCTCGGCACTCTTTGCGCATATTCCTCAAATTCCGGAAATTTCTCGCGCAGAAACCCCTCTTCATCGCGAATCACCGGAACATAAATCGCAAAAAACATCACCACCAAAGCCGCACCAATCCACCAATTCCGCGCCGCCACGGCGAAGCCGATGCCCATCAGCAACGATCCCAGATACAGCGGATTCCGTGTATACGCATAGGGCCCGGAAGTGGCCAGCGCTTCATTCTTGCGAACATGGCCAGAAGCCATCGCGCGCAGGAATAAGCCTGGCAAAATTCCAATCAGCCCTAGAAACAACGATCGCCGAGTCGGACGCGCCAACCAGAAATAAAACACAACGAATGCAAAGCCTAGCGGCACACGTATGCGTCGGGCAATCTTGCTCCACCTGGTCATGGCCGAGTGTCCTGAAGCAGCCTCTCAGCCGCAGCCATCACTTCTTCGCTGCTGATCCCCAACATTCCCTCATCCGCCTCAGCCCGCCGTGCATGCGAAGTCACGCTGTCCGCACTCCGCAGCGCCATGCTACGCGTTCCATAAGGCCCATTCCGCACCGGATCGGTCGGTCCATAAATCCCAACCACCGGAACCCGCAACGCCGCCGCCAAATGCAGCGGACCCGTATCTCCCCCAACAAACAGCCGCGCCCGCCGCGTCAGGGCAATCAATTCCGTGATCGAGCACCGCACCGCGTGCGCCACGCCTCCGCTCGCCTGTTCCACACTGAGGGCTAACTCTTCTTCGCCCGGACCATAATTCACAATCGACCGCAGTCCCCGATCCGCAAGTCCTCGCGCCAATTCTCCGTAGCGCTCGGCTGGCCATCGCTTCGCGCCCCAGCCCGCACCCGGGTTCAAAATGGCAAACTTCTCAATCCCCAGTTCCGCGAGTTGGGTTGCGACTCGCGCCTCCGCCTGCTGATCACGAGGAAGCTGATCGCAACTCACAGTTGAATCCCGGTTCACGGCGATTCCAGTAAAGTTCCCAATGACCGTCCGCGCTACCGAAATATTCTGCTCAACTACATGCCTGCCACTCGCAATTACTTTTCGGGTGTACCACAAGCTCGCTGGAGACTCTCGCGGCTGCGCCGCACCATATACCACACCCGCCCCCGACAGCCGCGCCAGCAGCGCTGACCGGATCGCTCCCTGCAAATCGATTGCGACTTCGTAT
>JASHTD010000584.1 GCA_030040725.1 Candidatus Sulfotelmatobacter sp.
TTTTCATGGAGGGCTACGGCGATAGCGGAGAGCAGGACATCAACACGCCTTCGAGTTTCGGCGTGATCAACAACACGGTAAATAATCCGCGGCTGGTGCAGTTTGCCTTGAGGTTGAATTTCTGAGTTGAGGTGGTTGTGGCGCGTGTTCGTGGAGCGGCTCGCAATGTCAGTGCGAGCCGCTTTTTTGTGGTGCAGATTATCGCACGCCTTCCTCCGGTTTGGGTTGCTGCAGTTGATAGACGAACTGCTGGATCTGGCGGAGTTGGTTTTCAGTCTCGGCCATTTTTTCTTTCGATATTTTTTCGTACACCTGCAGCTCGGCCCGAGCTTTTGACGGTTCTCCGGCCTGCCGGTACGCCTGGGCCAGACGGTAATGCGCCTCTGCCAAATCGGGGGTGGTTGCGATTGCCTGCTCGTACGCGGAGATCGCCTTTTCAGTTTCCTTCTCTTCCGCATAAACCATGCCGAGATGGAGAAAAGCCTCCCCGAGTTTCGGATCGAGCTCGGTCGACTTCATCAGAAGCGATTCGATTTGTGCGAGCGCGTTATCGTCTGTGGCGGAAGTGCGAGCCTTCCAGAGGCTCACTGCATAGTAATAATCGGCCAGCGCATTCTGGGGTTGAAGTGTCGCGAATCGCTGGAGCCTTTGCGCTATCGCGGGCGACGGCACGGCTTCTGTCGCCTGCACCTTCCCCATGAACAAATACGGACTCAGATCTTCGGGATTCAAGTCGGAGGCTTTGCTCAGGCTTTGCGCGGCTTTCTCCGTCGAGCCCAACGCGTACCACGCTGCGCCAAGCGCGGTCAGCATTCGTACTGAGATCGGAAACAGAGCATTGCCTCTCGTGAAAACCTCGATCGCGGGTTCGGTCGCGCGATGCAATAGCAATTCGGATCCCCAGTCAAAGAGATTGGGCTCGGTCGGGTTCAGTTCTGCAGCGAACTGAAACTCGCGCACGGCTGCGAGTGAATTACCCGTTTTCTCGTCAATCTGACCGAGCAGATGATGGGCGTCGGCATTCTGCTGAGGATTGACCTCAGCTTCCAGGAGCGACTCGACCTGCGTTTTTGCATTGCCGTAGTCCGCAGCCTCGCAGTAAGCAAAAGCCAACTCATAATGGTTTTGGTAGTCACGAGGATTTGCGACGGACGCACGAGTGAGATAGGCAATCGCTTCGCCGGGCCGGTCTTGGTCGACGAGCCATTTTCCCAGTTGGTGGTTTGCCTCGAAGCTCTCGGGATGCTGTTGAACAGCGCGACGAAGAGACTCTTCCGATTGAGTGGTATTCGCGGACGACAGTGATTTGCCGCTGGAACTGTCGCGCAACGATGCGGCCGCCTTCACCATCGATTCTGTGTTGCGGATGATCGTGACTGAAGAACCGTGACCGCCCATGGTTGTGGTATCAGTGACGCCCGCAACCGTGAAGTGCGGCTCGTCGTAAAACTCAGGGACGGTTGCCGGAGGATGGTCCGCTGTTTTCTCCGGCGGAAGCACCAGATCAATATCTTTGTCTTCATTTTGTTTGAGCAGAAACTCGACGGCGACACTTTTTGCGCCGGAGCTTTCCGCATGCAGCGCGCACCGGCCTGGGTGAACGGCTGAAAAGCGATAGGCGCCGGCCGCATCGGTTATCGCGATAAGCGTTTGTGTTTGGTCTTGAAGGATAACCCTGGCGCCTGAGATGGCCTGATTGTGCGGATCACGGACGACTCCGTGCAAAACGGAAAATGTCGCGGCTGGCGCCGGTTGGTTGCTTGCCGGTTTTTCAGCGGACTGTCCGCAAAGCGAAAATGGGCCACATAATGCGGCGAGCGCAACGGCGCGGATGAATGGATTGCAAAAGCGGTTCATAGGAAAGCCGCGACCGAGAATGACCCGTGTGTAAGCAGATCGATATAGGCCTCGCCGATGAGATGCTTCCCGTCGATTCTGAATTCTGCCAGCAATTCGTCAGCGATGGTTTTCCCTTCTTCGTCGCTCTGTTCGGGACGGAGTACGACTTCCAGTTCCATAAAATCGCCGAGGCCTTCGACTTGGTCGAGATGCACACGAGTCTGGCCGATCAAATAGAGAGTGCGGGTTTTCTTGACGACGCCAGTGAGGCCGAAAGTTGCCGAGAGAATGTCGAGCAGAATCTTTGGGTCCGAAGTGTGCGCAATCGAATACTCCGAGCGACGAGCCTCCGGAACATTCGATCTTTCGTAGCGAATCAACTCTCCCCGGTCTGCCGAGAACACGCGCAGCTTCAACCGCGCGCCATTGCAGGCGAAAAAGAAATCCTCCTGGTGAATAATCTCAGGCGGCGAATCGCTCAAGCGGATTGCGGTAGCTTCCGCGGCTACGCGATCGACGAGAATGGTCTTAATCTCAATGTTCGAAAGCATGGCTCACTGTTGAAATAAGGTACACTCCTTTGCGGCGGCGGAGCTACAGCAGCCGGTGCGCCGGGGGATGCGGCATAATTTTATTATGAGAAGCACAACGAGGGGGCAATCATCTTGAATAAGGCGCGGCTTTTCGCTGTGGTGTTGTTAGTCGTAACAGCGGCTCTGGCTGTGGGTCAGGAAAAGCGAAAGATCATTATCGATCAGGATGCCGCGGGACCGGCGGGAACCGATCAGCAGTCGATTCTGCTGCTGATTCAATCTCCGCAGACGGAGGTGCTGGGCATCACGGTCGTGACCGGCGATCAATGGCTGCGGGCAGAAGTGGCGCATACGCTGCGAATGTTGGAGATTATAGGGCGAACTGATATTCCGGTTGTGCCCGGCGCGGAATACCCGCTGGTGCGGCGGCAAAAGGAAACCGAGTTCTGGGAGGAGCAATTCGGTTCGGTTACATGGCTTGGCGCGTGGACTCCCAAGTTCTATCACCCGGCGAACGAACTCGGACCCATGCCGGAAGGTACGCCCACGACCAAGCCTGCCGACGAAGACGCCGCGCATTTTCTGTTGCGCATGGTTCACAAGTACCCGGGAGAAATCACGATTTATGAAGGCGGTCCGATGACGAACCTGGCGCTGGCGATGACCATCGATCCTGAATTTCCGTCGCTCGCGAAGGAACTGGTATACATGGGCGCGAGCTTCAACCCGCAAACCGACAATCCTGAATTTGTGAACACGCCGACGCACGAGTTCAATTTGTGGTTCGATCCCGAGGCCGCCCATACGGTACTCACCGCTCCGTGGAAGAAGATTGTGTGCACGCCGGTCGACATCTCCGTGAAGACGAGATTGACGCCGGAAATGGTCGATCGCATTCGAAGCAGCCCAACGCCGGCGGCGCAATACATCGGCAAGTACGCGCGCCTGCGCTCCAGTTACAACTACCTGTGGGATGAGTTGGCGGCGGCGGCGTGGCTCGATCCGAGCATCATCACGAAGAAGGAAACTTTGTATCTGGATGTGGACCTCGATCGCGGTGCTGGTTACGGCGACACGTTGAGCTGGCCGGAACAAAATAAGCCGAAGTTCGCCGGACCGCCAAACGAAGTGCAGGACGACTTGAATCTCGAAAAGTTCTACACCATGTTCGTCGATTTGTTGAGTGCGCTAACGCCGAAGAGATAACCAGCCGGGTTGCAAGAGGTAACTATTGCGGAAGTTGGGCCAGCATACTTTGCGCCTGCGCGTGATCCGGGTGCTGCTTGAGAAGTTCAAGCAATACGCTGCGAGCTTTGCCGGGCGCGTTTTCGATGGAGTAGATGCGGGCCAGATTCAGATAAGGCTGGTCGAACTCAGGGGCGACGCGAATGCAAGTCTCAAAGCTGGCGATGGCATCCTCCGGGCGCCGCGTGCGGAGGTATAGTATGCCGAGATTATTCAAGGCTTCCGGATAGCCGGGACGCGCCTTAAGCGCGCGCTGCAGATACTCCTCGGCACGCGCAGTATTCTCGGCCTGCGCAAACACCATCGCCAAACCATAGTTCGCGTCGGCATCGGATGGATCAACCTCGAGTCCCTGCTCAAACGCCTTGCGTGCTTCGTCCCAGTTTCTCTGCAGACGATATGCATTTCCCAGATTGTTCAGTGCGATGAGATTATCCGGACTCAGCCGCACGGCTTCCTGAAAATTCTTGATCGCTTCGCCGGTGTCGCTCACGCGTGTAGAGATCAATCCAAGATTATTCCAGGCATTGGCGAGCGTGTCGGGATAGCTGGCTTGCAGCTTCGTGGCGCGTTCAAAGCTGGCGCGCGCTTCTGACGTTTTCTGCTGGCTTAAATATGCGCTGCCCAATCCGTAGGCCGCTTC
>JASHTD010000585.1 GCA_030040725.1 Candidatus Sulfotelmatobacter sp.
AGCGGGCGGTGCGATATTGCCGCGAAGGCCATGGTCCGGCGCTGGTGCACGCGCACGTGATTCGTCCATATTCGCATTCGCTTTCGGACGATGAACGGTTGTACCGGCCGGATTCGGAACGGGAGCGCGATTCGGCGCGCGATCCGGTTTCGCGCACGCAAATGTTTTTGTTGCGCGAAGGCATTCTGGACGCCAACGGCATCAACGAACTGGAAAAGAAAGTCGAAGAGGATTTGCAGGCTGCGGTCGATCAGGCGCTGGCAGCGCTGCCGCCTGCGCCGGAGAGCGTGATGCAGTTTGTGTACTCGCCGGACATCGATCCCACGTCGGCAATGTTCGATGTGCCGGCGGCGAGCGATTCGGGCGATGGAAAGAAGGCGGCGCGGACGATGGCGGATTTGATCAATGCGACGCTGCGCGACGAAATGAAGCGCGACGAGCGCATCGTAATTTTCGGCGAAGATGTGGCCGACTGCAGCCGCGAAGAGTATTTGAAACAAAAGCTGGTGAAGGGTAAGGGCGGAGTTTTCAAGCTCACGTTCGGCCTGCAGTGCGAGTTCGGGCCGGAGCGCGTGTTTAATTCGCCGCTCGCCGAAGCCGCGATAGTCGGCCGAGCGACTGGGATGGCTACGCGGGGATTGAAGCCGGTGGTTGAAATCCAGTTCTTCGATTACATATGGCCGGCGATGATGCAGATTCGCGATGAGCTCTCGGTGATCCGCTGGCGGTCGAACAATGTATTTTCCTGCCCGGTAGTGATTCGCGTGGCGATCGGCGGATACCTAACCGGGGGAGCGATTTATCACTCGCAGTGCGGCGAGAGCATCTTCACACATATACCGGGGCTGCGCGTGGTATTTCCTTCGAGCGCGGCTGATGCTGCCGGTCTGCTGCGCACCGCGATCCGCTGCGACGATCCGGTTTTATTTTTGGAGCACAAGCGGCTATATCGCGAGACCTATGGGCGCGGTGCGTATCCCGGACCGGATTTTATGATTCCGTTCGGCAAAGCGAAGATCGTGCAGCCGGGTACTGATCTGACGGTGATTACCTATGGCGCGGTGGTGCCGCGCGCGCTGCAAGCTGCTCAAAAGCTGGAGCGGGAGCACAACGTCAAAGTCGAGTTGATCGATCTGCGCTGCCTGAATCCGTTTGACTGGGAGACGATCGCCGCGTCGGTCGAGAAAACCAACCGCGTGCTGGTCGCCTATGAAGATACATTGAGCTGGGGCTATGGGGCGGAGATCGCTGCCCGCATTGCCGATCAGCTGTTCGACCGGCTCGATGCTCCGGTGCGCCGGGTTGCGGCGGCGGATACTTTTGTGGCGTACCAGCCAATCCTCGAAGACGCCATCCTGCCGCAACCGAACGACCTGTTCCGGGCGATGAAAGAGCTGGCGGAATACTGAGAGCGCGGGAATCGCTTCCGCCTGGCGGTGATACTCCCATCTCTGCATGCTTGCGTGGTTACGAACGCTTTCCAGCGAGCGTGGTTTCGTTGCTCCTGCCTGGGCGCGGTGCTAGTCTGCGAAGGGTGGCCGAGTTCTATACCAATTCCCTGAATGTTAGCGAAGTCCGAGGTGCGGCCGCGTGGCTGCGCTCCGCGTCGGGAGAAGTGTGGATCAAGTTTCTGCTGGCGCTGGTGGGATTGGGATTGGCGTTTGGAGCGGCACTGCTTTCGACGGTTTCGGGCGAGGCCGGGAATGTGTGGGCTTCGGTGGTTCTGGCATCACTGGCGCTGCTGATGGCTGCGTTTGTCGGGCTGGTGACGGTTCCTTATCTGGCCCGGCGAGTCGCGATGGAGCGGCTGCGGGAAAGTTTGCGGTATGAGGTCACCAAGGCGGGTGTGGTTTATGTGCTGGCGACGCTGGTGATCGGGATTGCCGCGCTGAACACGGGGAATAACCTGCTGTACATCGTGGTTGCGGCAATGCTGGCGGCGATTCTGGTGTCGGGTGTGGTTTCGGCGATGGTGCTGCGCGGGCTGGAGCTGGACGTTCGGATTCCGGAATACGTTTTTGCCGAACGGCCGGTGATGGCGAGAGTGGTGGTGAATAATGCGCGGCGGTTCCTGCCCGCATTTTCGATTCGCGTGGTGGCGGCAAGCAGAGAGAAGAAAAATACTACGCGCAAGGTTTGGAAGTGGGAGCCGACAACATTTGCCTTCCCGATGAACCGTCCGGCAGCGCGGCAGTGGGTGCGCATGCGGGACTGGAAAGTGAGACGGGTGGCGCCGACCGCTCCAGCGCCGGGCATCTTCGAGGGGATGGTTTATTTTCCCTATCTGCCGGCCAAAGCCGAGTTGCAGGCAGACGTGCAGTTACGCTTTGCGCGCCGCGGGAGATATTGCGAATCGAGCTTCGGCCTGGCGACGCAATTTCCGTTTGCCTTCCTCACCAAGACGCGGGACGTCGCGCTGCAACGGCAGATTATCGTTTACCCGCCGGTCGCACCGACGGAAGAAGTAGTTGAGATTTTGCCGGCGCTGCGGGGCGAGTGGGAGAGTTTTGTCCG
>JASHTD010000586.1 GCA_030040725.1 Candidatus Sulfotelmatobacter sp.
GCCTGCTCGCGCACCGCTAATGTAATCGCGATCACCGAAATCAGCGGGACGAGCAAAACGATCCAGAAAATCCTCATAAGTTCACTTTCCCCATGAAAGCATTAAGAACAGGAATAATACTCTATGCGCGAATGAACGGTCATCGCGCAGTTGCCGTCTGCCTCGCAAAGCAAAAAGTTATCCGGAGTCGCCCATGAAACCCGTCGAACAAGGCAGTCGGGTACGAATCGCGATTTCCCGGAATGGATCGTATTGTTCGATTTTCAAACCCGTTTCCCAGTGCCATCTCAATTCTGATCGTCTAGAACAAGGGCTCAACAGGTGATTTGGCATTTACATTCATCGCAGCTCTTTGTTCCGGCGCGGAGGGAGCCGCGAGCCCACGAGCACCGCCGGAATAATCGTCAGGAGAAATGTCAAGTGATACCACGCGGGAAATTTGCTCCAATTGGCGATGTGCCAAGGCAGAAACATTGCAAGCACAACGCTGCCGACGACCAACGGCGCCCAGCGGCTTGATCGAGATACCCAACCTGTTACAGCCCCGGCTACCAGCGAGGTCACGATAGCCATCAAAAGGCGTGCCCACTTCATGCCTAGCGTGAACTGTAGCGTATGCTCGGCAGCCGTGTAGTTCGGCAGGCTGAGGCGAAGCAGGCGGTTGATCACCGACACGACGACCACCCACGTGAGGAGTCCTGCGAGGCATGCGAGAATGGAACGCTTCATGTCACATCTCCTTTAATATAAGTGTAATAGTATAATTAAACTAATGAAGGCTGAACTATATATTTTGGGCGTTCTGCACCGTGGCAACTTCCACCCCTATGAAATCAAGCGGCGCCTGACCCAGGCCATGATCGAGTGCTTTACAGATGTGGACGTCGGCACGCTCTACTACGCCGTACGCCAGCTTGCCGAATGTGGCCTGTTAACCGCGGTCGCGCACCAGCGCGTGGCTCGGGGCGGCATGCGTACGGTGTACCGCATCACTCCGCGCGGACGCGACCGCTTTCGCGAACTGCTGCACGCGCAATTTGCCGCGGAAGGCGACCTTAGGCAGACTCTCTACGGCCCAATGCTCTACCTGCATCTCGCCGACCTCAGCCTGGTCGCAGAAGCTCTGCGCACCCAAATCGGCAGGCAGAATGCGCGGCTGGCGGAGATCCGTAAATTGCGTCGGCAGTGGGCAACGATGCTGCCCACCGGTAGCCGCCACCTGATGCAGCACATGGCGGAACAGTGCCGCCTCGACCTGCGCTGGCTCGGTGCCGTACTTGCTGACGTAGAGGCCGGACGCATTCGCGACACCCCTACCCCATCTCGCCTCGCGGCAAAGACCTAATCGTGTACGACACAGCCAGTTCCTGGATCGCCGGCAAACCGGAAGGAATTCTGCTTGAGTTAGTGCTTATGGCGCTATGCCCCGATTCAGCCCGCCTTTACTGAACTTGACCGACTTTATACATCTCTATTGATTAGCCGGTCTGCCGTGATGGCAGCGGCAGCTACCGGCGGGCAATTCCCACAACGCAGCGGCGTTAGTAGTGCTCCCATGTGACGGACCAGTGTTCGTCCGCCCGAGCGGACCGGATGATGAGATGTCCATCCGTCGTGAATTCGAACTTGCGAGGGAGATCCTTGCCAACAAGCAAGTCTCGCGTATTCGATCCCTGCACGTGGTGCGTCACCGTGTGCGCGGTCTCGTCTACGTCATAACTGCCAAACGAAGCCTCATATCCGTTCAGCACATATTCGTTCGATAACGTGTTCACTGACTCTGGATACAACAACTGCACAGACATGTGCCCGTCTCGTGTGTAGATCAGCATGCCTTTCGGCTGCGGGATCGGCACCGACTTCCCGTCGGGGCCTGGCGCATCGATGTGCACTAGATGCCAAGCGCCGATTAGCTTCTCTCGCACACTAGTCTTATTCGCGGTCTGGGCCGACATAGGCAGGCTGAAGATCATCGCAACAACTAACAGGGTTCCGCAGCCACAATTCCTTCTGCTTGCGCCGCTCATCGGCCCACCAGTTGTTGATGAAACGGCGAGTAGCGATCCCCTTCAACCTTGACCTTCGAGGAAGCTTCTTCCAGAGCCCGGACATCCTCCGCCGTCAGCTTTATGCTTGCTCCTCCGAGGTTCTCTTCGAGACGCGAAAGCTTCGTCGTGCCAGGAATGGGGACGATCCAAGGCTTCTTCGCGAGCAGCCAGGCAAGCGCGATTTGTGCGGGCGTCGCCTTCTTCTTCGCTGCAAATTCGGTAATCACGTCGACCAAAGCCTGATTAGTCTTACGATTGTCCTCACTGAATCGCGGCACCGTGTTGCGAAAGTCGGTGCTGTCGAACTTTGTGCCCGCGTCGATCGTGCCCGTCAAAAAGCCCTTCCCAAGCGGGCTGAACGGAACGAAGCCAATGCCGAGTTCTTCGAGCGTAGGCATCACCGTTTTTTCCGGCTCCCTCCAGAACAGCGAGTATTCACTCTGAAGAGCGGCGACGGGCTGCACCGCGTGGGCGCGGCGGATCGTCTTCGCACTCGCTTCTGAAAGGCCGAAGTGTTTTACCTTGCCTGCTTGAATGAGGTCCTTCACCGCCCCCGCTACATCTTCAATTGGAACGTTGAGATCGACCCGATGCTGATAGTAGAGATCGATGGCATCCACTTTGAGCCGCTTGAGCGATTCTTCTGCGACTTTCTTGATGTGTTCGGGGCGGCTGTTCAACGCGCTCCACTTGCCGCCATCTTGCGGATTCGCTTCTCAGCCAAATTTTGTCGCGATCACCACCCGGCCGCGAAACGGGGCGAGAGCTTCACCGACGAGTTCTTCATTGATGAGCGGACCGTAAACTTCAGCCGTGTCGAAGAACGTGACACCGCGCTCTACCGCAGCATGCAACAAGGCCGTCATTTCCTTCGTAT
>JASHTD010000587.1 GCA_030040725.1 Candidatus Sulfotelmatobacter sp.
CGGGAGCTGGCGTTCTTTTTGATCTAGGCCCGCACGTCATCGATCAGGCACTGGTTCTTTTCGGAGAGCCGATCGCGATTACGGCATCCGCCTTCTGCCAGCGCGAGACATCGCAGGTGGATGACTCGTTCGATGTCCTGCTCGAATATCCTCGGCTGCGCGCGATGGCGCGGGCGCGAATCATCGCATTTCAACCCGGACCGCATTTTCTGATTCACGGGACCAAGGGATCGTTCGTCAAATACGGCATGGATCCGCAGGAGCCTCGGCTGCGGGGAGAAAACGTTCCCGACGGATTGGATTGGGGCGCCGATTGGGGCGAAGAACCGGAAGAAAACTGGGGAACGCTCAGCCTAGCCGGCAAGCCGAGCGAAAAGATAAGGACAGATCGCGGCGATTATCGAGGCTTCTATGCCAACGTGCGGGACGCGATTGAAAAGAAATCTCCACTTGTTGTCCCCCCCGAGCAGGCTCTGCGAACTATGCGGGCGGTGATGCTCGCGCACAAGAGCAGCCGGGAACGGCGAACGGTGAACTGGGATGAAGCCGCGGGATAACCTACCCGAAATAGCGAACTCTTATGCGAAGCCCTGCCTCACCGGATAGTCAACGATAATCGCGCGGCCGTCGGTGAGGGCTTTAACGGAATCGCGCGCGTTCGCCGGTACGATGGCGACAAAACCTGGTTTGGCGATTTGCGTCGTGCCGTCGATTGTCAGCTCCAGTTCGCCTTCAGTCACTTCATATACTTCCTCTTGCGGATGAAAGTGCTCGTGAATGGCCGACCCACGAGTGAATTCGTAATGCGCAAACGTCATGTTCTGCGAGTGAAAGTAGCGTCCGCGCCAGCCCGGCAAGCGCTCGACAACCTTGAGGCTGCTGGTATCCACCAAAGGCATTTTGCACCTTCAAATTTCTACTTTCGCATATCGGAGTAACGGTCCATACCCTTCATGCTACGAAGGCAGTGGCGCGCCATTGCGGCGTCGGCTTACAGGGTTTGCCGGTCGCACCGAAAATGCCACCGTGCCACGCATCGCTTTCTGGAGTGCGGTCTGGAATTGCGCCATCTCCTCCTGCGTGCCCACCGTGATGCGCACGCAAGTCGGCATCACCGGCCATATGCGCCCGATGTAGACTTTCTGTTGCGCCATGGCATCGATTACTTCTTTTCCTGGCCGTTTTGTGTCGAGCAGAAAGAAATTTGCCTCGGATGGGATGTAGGAGTAGCCGTTGCGGTCGAGCCAGTCGAAGGTCGCCTGCCGAACCGTAGCATTGATGCGCCGGCGCTCTCCAACAATCCCTGAATCCTTCAGGCTGGCCGACGCGCCGACCACCGCTGTGATCGGCATGAAGTTCCAGCCTGCCGCGTCACTCACCTGCTTTAAAAGGTCGGGCCGGGCGATAGCAAATCCGCAACGCAGGCCGGCCATCCCATAAAGTTTCGAGAAAGTGCGAAGCAGAATGATATCCTCGCCGGCTTTTACGAAATCGATGGTCGAGGGCGCATCGCAAAAATGAATATAGGCTTCATCGACCATCACCACCGATCCTTTGGGCTTATTTTCGAGAAGATATTCGACATCAGCGTGCGGCGTGAGCGTGCCGGTCGGATTATTGGGAGTGCAGATGTAAAACAATCCCGCATCCGGCGCGGCGGCGATCATCGCTCGGACATCGTGAGCATAGGTCTTGGTCAGCGGTACATTGACGACGCGGGCCTTGGCTCGCGCGGCTGCAAACATTCCGGCTTCATAACCGGGATCGCCGGCAACGTAGCTCCGTTGAGGCGAGGTGAATGTGAGAACTCCGAAATGGAGCCCGGGCGTGGAACCCGGAAACACGCGAACGTAGTCCGGATTCAGGCCTTCCTGCTTCGCAAAGTTGTGCAGAAGATCGTCCGTTAGATTGTCGCAGTAACGTCCGCCTTGCGGAATGATCGCAGCAATCGCCTCGCGTGCCGGCTGGCCGGGGCCCAGAGGGTTCTCGTTTGAGTCGATAAAAACCGCGTCCGTGGTGTAGGGGCGATGGACTGCCGCAACCGCCGCGAGCAGCGGTTCTGTCAGAAAAGGAAAAGCCGCCGTAGCGGCGGCTGAGCCTTGCAGAAACGAGCGACGAGAAAAATGCGACGATGATGAGAGATTTCGAGCCGGCATGGTAGCCTCCCGCGCAGCGTGAGTTTTGCGAAGGAATGATTGTAACAATGGAAAGACTACTGTCGATCCATAATTGCCGCTGCCGGGCTACGCCGACTGAACAGGCTTTCCGCCGCTACTGCTTCTGATCCATGGTGATGCCCTGCTGGCCGGGCTGTTTTTCGGCCTTGGCTTTCTTGGTGGCCAGAGTCTCATCCACCCAGTGATCGGCGGTCTTCAGATCCTGCTGCCGCGCGTCGAGATCTTCGCACTCAACATCCGCCTTTTCGCGGTACATAAGATTCAGATAGGCCATGGCATCGTCATAATCGGGGCGGAGTTGAATCGCTTTGTTCAAACTCTCGATGCCTTCGTCGATCAGTGGCGTGTTCTTTTCCTTCAACTCTTCACAGGCTTTCTTCTGATCCTTGTTCTTCGCATTCAACTCCTCATCCGGCTTCATGCCCAGTTTGGCTCGCTCTTCCATGCGGGGTTGGTAACAAGCCGTCCAGTCGATAACACCAACGGAGTAATAAGGCTCAGGATCATTCGGGTCGAGGTCGGCGGCCATGCGGTAGTACTTCTTAGCATCGTCGAACTTTTTCATGTTGAGATAAAGATAAGCGATGCCCTTCGCCGCATTCACTTTCTGATCGCGCGGCGGATTCATCTCCATCACAGCCTGGTATTGCTTGATGGCCTCTTCCGCCATCTTGTTATTGTCGGGCGTATCGGCGCCAGGGATATATTGCTGCGCATATGCGGTCGCCAGATACATCTTGGCGTTGATCAGGCTGGGATCCAAAGCTGTGGCGTGCTGGAAATCGTCGATCGCCTCTTCGTACTTGGCGTTCTTGTAAGCGGTCACGCCCTTGTTCAATTGATCGCGGGCGCGCAGTTTGTTGCAGCCCACGGCAGAAAAAAGCGCCAGCGTAGCGGCCGCCAGTGTGAGCAGACGAATGGATTTATTCATTGCGATATAAGTCTCCCTTGCCACAGCATCCTAGGCCCAGAGACAGCAAATTGACAAGCGCCAGCCAAACATTCGTTGGCGGAAGCGGCACCGGAGCCATTGCTCCTGTGCGCCGTCGGAATGCCACGCGCGAGATACGGACGCGATTCTGAAATTTGAAAACTTAGAACCTTTTTAGTTACCGGACTCGATCTTCGCGGTGATCAGGCCGACTTTATCGACGCCCGCAGCATGGGCAATGTCGATCACGTTCGCCACGTCGGCAAACGGGATCGGATCATCTGCCTTCACGAACATCACTTTCTCGGCGCGGGTCTTATAGATATCGGCCAACCGCCCTTGCAGATTGTCCCAAGTCGCATCTTCCTGATTGATCTTGAGACCGGGATCCTGTCCTCCGCCTCGATCAATCAACTGGACCACGATCGTACGATCGGGCTGGTTATTCTTGGGCTGGTTCGGCGGAGGCGGCTGAGGAACCAGCGCGTCCAGGCCTTTCGGCGTCAAGGGTGTGATCACCATGAAAATGATCAGCAGCACCAGCAATACGTCAATCAGCGGAGTCACGTTAATGTTCGCGCTTTGGCCCCCGCTTGGGCCAACGGCCATACTCATAATCGATCTCCCTTATTCCCCACCCGCCTTTACGGGTGGCGCATTCGGAGTAGTCTTTCTTTGGTCAGTCAGCAAGCCCAGATCGTCGACCCCGGCGGCTCGCACGGCATCGACCACTTGCACCACGTTGCCGTAGTGAGCGCGGGCATCGGCTTTCACATAGACTCGCTTGTCGGTGCGGTTGGCCAGACGGTCCTTCACTTTCTCTGTCAGCGAATCCGGCGATGTCTTGTCTGAGCCGAAAAACACATCTCCATTCTTCATCACCGACACCAGCAGAGCATCTTCCTTATCCGCGTCCTGCATCGGCGTCGGATTGTTTACTTTGGCCATGTCCACGCTGATGCCCTTCTGCAACATGGGCGTGATGACCATGAAGATGATAAGCAGCACCAGCATCACATCCACCATCGGCGTGACATTGATGTCGGAGTTGACCTTTGCGCCTTCGTTGCGCTTGGCTAGTGACATAGTTTGATCTCTCCCGTACTTTCGTCGGCGATTCGCGAGTCTAAACCCTGCTAGCGAATTGGGAAGCCCGGCGCTGGGCAGTCCCAGCGCCGGATCGGCAACTCACCGCGGACCTCAGGTTCAAACCTACGACCGGCGAACGTCCCGCCGCTTCAAGAAGTAATCGATCAGTTCGCTCGACGAGTTGTCCATCTCAACATCGAACGCTTCTACGCGGCCGGTGAGATAGTTAAACATCATCACGGCCGGAATCGCGACGAGAAGACCAAAAGCGGTGGTCACAAGCGCCTCGGAAATTCCGCCGGCGACTGCGCCCAGACCGGTTGCTTTCTGCTCGGAAATTCCTTTGAAAGCGTTCAGAATACCCATGACCGTTCCGAACAGGCCGACGAACGGCGCTGTCGAACCGATAGTGGCCAGACCGCCCAAGCCACGCTTGAGTTCGGCGTGAACAATGGCTTCTGTCCGCTCCAGAGCGCGCTTCGAAGCTTCAATGGTCTCACCGGGGATGGCGCCGGGGCTATCCTGGTGGGCTTTGAATTCCATCAGGCCAGCGGTAACAACCTTGGCCAAGTGGCTCTTCTTGTTGCGCTCGGCGACTTTGATAGCCTCGTCGATACGCCCGTCGCGTAGTGCCCCGGCAACCGCCGGAGCGAAGCTGCGGGATTGCTTGCGCGCCGCGTTATAGGCCATCCAGCGGTCGATCATGACACCGATGGACCAACCGGACATTATGAACAGGATGATGCAGACCAATCTGGCGACGATACCCATCTGTTTCCAGAGTGAAATCGGGTCCCATCCTACTGCGCCACCCTCCTGCACAATCCAAGTGGCCATCCTAGGAACATAACTGACAATTGCTGCTGCGAAGTTAGCTGCGAACATGAGTTGCTTTGCCTCCTCAGGACTTAGTTCCTTACTTTGATGCGCGATCAATCGCTGCTGCAAGAGCCGGGGAGAGAAAAGTTGTGCGTCACTCTGCACTCGCCTCTTGCCCAAGGCCCCGCCCGGCCAAAAGCAGCCTGGCATTCTCAACTTGCGTGGCCGATCTTTCCCGTCTTTTGTACCCGCTCTTGCCCAACCTGCCGGGGTCTATCCGCCCGACAGCGTGAAATTCACTTGTACTTCTGTATCCACTTCGACGGGCTCGCCGTTCAGCAAATAAGGTTTGTACCTCCATTGCCGGACGGCCTCGATGGCTGCCGGAGCGAGCATTGGATGTCCGCTAACCAGCTGCAGGTTTTCAATGGAGCCATCTTTGGAAATGACCGCTCGCAGGATGACCGTGCCCTGAATGCGCGCCTGGCGTGCCAGCGGAGGATATGTCGGGTTCACCTTTCGAATCAACAACCCCTGAGAGACGCCTTGCGACACGCGTACCCGCTGCGGGGTTGCGACTTTGGGCACAGCGACTGGCGTGGAACTGATAATGCCGCCGATGACTCCGCCCATCTGTCCGCCGGGAATACCACCCGGAACACCGCCGACCACGCCTGCTGATGCCATCGCCGGCGGAGCCTCATCCTCTTTGATCATCTGAACCTTCTGCGGAATCTTCGTCGGGGTGCGCAGGGCACCATTCACAATGTCGGTCTGAATCTGCTTCACGACGTGCACCGGAGCGGCAGCGGGTGGAGGCGGGGGTGGGGGTGGGGGCGGGGCAACCAGAAAGGTCATGAGCTGCTGCTTGGGCAGCGCTTCAGTGAAGATGAGCGGCATAAGCACCATAACGATGATCACCAATATCTCCAAAAAAATGGCGAACGTCGTCGTTCGTCCCCGCTTGGTCTTCAACCGCCCACCGGACTCCAGAAGGCTATCTTCAAACATGATATTTCCCCCGCTTCAGAGCTTACCTAGTTTTAGACACCGGCCGCGTCTTCTTTGCTCCCGAATTCGGCGACCCGGATTAGAGGGTTTTAAAAACCTGCGCCTCATCGGAGACGCTCGGTCCACTTCCTGCAAATACGGGTCTCACACAAAGCCAGGCACGAAAAAATAGGACAATTACCGAGCCCGGACGGGTGTCGCAACCACCCGCTTACCTTTTGAAATTCTCCAATCCTGATAAGCCACCAGAATCGGCGCGGCGATAGCGATCGACGAATATGTGCCGATTAGAATACCGATCACCAGCGCGAGGCTGAATCCACGAAGCACCTCGCCGCCGAATAAATAGAGAGCCAATACGGTAAGGAAGGTTAGCCCGGCTGTCAAGATGGTTCTGCTAAGAGTCTGATTAATGCTGCGGTTGACGATGTCCGCCAGCTTTTCGCGCCGCATCAGCTTAATATTCTCCCGGATTCGGTCGAAAACCACGATTGTGTCGTTATTGGAGTAGCCGATCAGGGTGAGGATGGCAGCAATGACCGTCAGCGAGATGTCTTTATTCAGGAGTGAAAAGGCTCCCACGGTGATCAGCGTGTCATGGAAAACCGTTACCACGGCGGCGACGCCATAAATCCACTCGAAACGGAAACCCAGATAGACCAGCATCCCAGCCAGTGAATAGATGGTCGCCAGCAGCGCCTGCTTGCGCAACTGTGCTCCCACTTGCGGGCCGACGATTTCCACGTTCCGCACCCCGAAATCGGAGAGGAAAAAAACATCGGGCAGCGACGCAACCACTGCAGGATCGACATGGCCCTTCAATTGATCGAACGAATTGAATACTCCGCCGAGAACTTTGTCGCGCGTGTTCACGATTTCCCCGGCCTGCGCCGTGTATTTCTGGTCGGCATCCGAACCGAGGTGCATCGGATCTTTGTCCATCAGGTAGTTCTTTATGGTCAGGAACGGCGCATTGTTCAGGTCTTGTTTGCCCGCGGGAGCGTTAATCTCGAGCGCGCTGATGATGCGAGTTTTTCCGCGATCGAGGGCCTGCTCGCTTGTCTCCTGCACATCGAGATCGATCAGGACCTCATTGTCAGTGGGAAGATCGTAGCGTTGAATCTTGGCGTTGTGCAGCCCGGCGTGATCCATGGCTGAACGCAGGGCTTTGTCATTGGGAGTGTGCGAGAATTTGATATAGACCAGAGTTCCGCCCCGGAAGTCGACACCATAAGGGATATGGTGCCAGAACAACATCGAGGAAACACCGGCCACGCTGAACACAAGCGAGAAGGCGAGGAAGTACCATTTCTTGCCTAGAAAATCGTAGTTTGGACTATGAAAAAACTCCACCGAGCTGACCCCTTATCCGATTTATGACTTCCTTCAATTGAGTCATTGGGAGATTGAGCAATTGCGCGATTGAAAACCGCCAGCGTCGCTACTAAATGACCCGATCACTCAATTCAATCCTTAAATGCTCAAGGCTTCGCCGCGCTGCTTGCGGCTCAATATCCAGTCAAAGATCACGCGCGAAACAAAAACTGCGGTGAACAGATTCGCCAGCAGACCGAAGGTGAGGGTCACCGCAAATCCCTTTACCGGGCCAGTACCAAACATGAACAGAATCGCTGCCGAGACAATCGTAGTGACGTGCGTGTCAAGAATCGTCACCCAGGCATGGCTGAAACCCTGATCCACAGCCGAGGGCGGCGTTTTGCCGTTGCGCAGTTCCTCGCGGATGCGTTCAAAAATCAGCACGTTCGAGTCCACGCCCATACCGACGGTAAGGATCACTCCGGCAATTCCCGGCAGCGTGAGCACGGCTTCGAAATAACCCATGAATCCCAAAAGGATGACGAGGTTCAGAAGCAACGCGACGTCAGCATTGACTCCCGCC
>JASHTD010000588.1 GCA_030040725.1 Candidatus Sulfotelmatobacter sp.
GCAGTGAACCCGATGGCTGTGGCATTGCTCCATGTACCGGTCGAGGCCATAGCGTTAGAACCCAGGAAAGTATTGTTGGATCCAGTCATGGCGCTGTTATCGGCGGTGATACCTGCAGTGGCACCAACTGCCGTGTTGGAGCTCCCCGTGGTGTTCTGTAGCAGGGAACTGTAGCCGACAGCGACATTGTTTTGTCCCGTCGAGTTGGAGTCGAGCGCGAATTTCCCAACCGCTGTATCGAAACTACCGGTCGAAAAGGGGTTTCCGGCGAAGCCTAGGAATGCGCTTCCGCCGCTGTTGCTGCCGTTGCCGGAACTGTACGGTATGCCAAAGGCAAAAGCGCTGCCGCCGAGGTTGATCGCGCCGGTTCCCGACAAATCGAGATTCCCAGTACTCAAGGCCAAGTCTCCCGTGCTGACTGTTTGCGTGCCAGCAAACGTGTTTGCGCCCAGCGTGGCGTACGTGCCTGCCGGTGCGAAAGCACTCGAAGGGAGTCCGTTGAGCGTGGCTGCATTCACGTTCGTTAGTCCCGAGCCGCTGCCGGTGAAACCGCTCGCCGTGATGCTGCCGCTGAAGGTGTTGCTCGCCGCGCCAAGCTCCGGCACTACTGTCGGATCGATCTGCAGAGTGCCGCTGCTCGTGATCGGACCTCCGGTCAGTCCGGAGCTGGTTGCCACGCTGGTCACTGTGCCGCTGCCTGTGCCCGGAAAGGTTTGTCCGGCGACAAACGTGATCTGCCCGTTCGCGGCGATATGCAGCCCGGTTTCGGCGGGCTTCGCTGTGCCTTGCCCAAAGAGCAAATTCAGCGTTCCGCTCGGGGTGCTGGTGTCGTTGTTCGCAGGTTCGGCCAGCCATTCGAATGTCTGATTCACTGCCGCGCTCGTGCTGCTGTTGTAGGCCGACGCCACATGCGTGATGGGCTCAGAATTCTTGCCTGCTGCGGCTGTAGCCGCGCCAGTCGCCGGCAACGAGAGCATTCCCAGAACCGTCGTCGTGCCCCGCAGATTTGCCGTACCCTTCACATCGAGTGTGGCGGCGGGCGTGGCGTTGTTGATCCCGACTTTGGCTGTGCTGCCCGAGCCTGACTGAAACAGCACCGAGCTGATGATGTCCGAAGTCGTATCCCATAGCGGGATGTAGCCGACCGTGCCCGAACCGGTGATGGCTCCGTTGGGCGAGAGAGAGGAACCCCCCGCTGTGCTGGCGTCACTGCTCGCAACTGCCGTCGAGCCGGGTGCTGCCATGACAAAAGCGGAGGGCGGCAACCCCCCGATCGTAGCCGCGTCCCCCGCCTTCATTGCGTACGGCACACTCACCAGAAATACGCGCGGCTGCTCGGGCTGGCCCGAGATCTTCACACCGAGCCACTGTGCCTGGCCGCTGGTGAACAGGTTCGCCGGCAATCCATTCGTCTGCGTCAAGCCCAGGTACACCGAGTACTGACCGGCGCTGCCCAGTTGCACGTTCTGGGTCTCGGTCCACAGCGCCTGTCCGCCAACTGCGCTGTTATATAAAGAGAAAGAGATGGAAACGGAGCCGGTCATCGGGGTTCCGCCCTCGTCGGTGGCGACGTTGGAGAACTGAATGATCGGAGGCACCGAAACCGTAGCCGAAGAGGTGGCACCATTCTGCCCTAGACCCGGCAGACTCAGGCAAAAACAAACGACCCACACCCACCCCAGACGAAGTTTCATCGACGCACCTCGGATGCGACTGTTTGAACCGGCTACAGGGCCGGCATGGTTGTCAACGGCCCACCAGATTTGTCCAAATCGGTCTGTCCAAACCAGGTTTGACCGCAATGGCAGAGTGATGTAAAGTTTCTGCGCGTTGGCGATGCTAGTCGCCAACCTGGGAACCCGTTACCATCAGCACCTAGCTTCGCGGTTTCATACGTGCTCTGCTGAGAACGACCGCTATTTAATAAGGCGCGAAAAAGCGGCAAAAATAGCAACGCCGGAAACAAAAAAGTTCGACCGGAAACTTGCCCTGCCCCTTCCCCCGCAGCGGCATTGATTGAACCTGTCTGTGTGCATCGACTTAAACGACTGAGGTTAGGATGGTTTTGCCTGCCAGCCACGAGGTCACGCAGCTGCTGAAGGCCTGGACGGCCGGAGATGAGGCGGCGCTTGGCAAGCTCACGCCCCTGGTGTATGAGCAACTGCATGAGGCTGCGCGCCGCTGCATGGCTGGAGAACGGCCGGGCCACACCTTGCAAACCACCGCACTGGTCAACGAGGTCTATTTGCGGCTGGTGGACTGCGGGGAGATGAACTGGCAGGATCGTGCGCATTTCTTTGCAGTGTCGGCGCAGCTGATGCGGCGCATCCTCATCGACTTTGCCCGGTCGCGCGACTACCAGAAACGGGGCGGCGGAGCGATTCAGGTGTCGCTGAACGAAGCACCCTCAATTTCGAGCCAGCCGGACGCGAATATCGTGGCACTGGATTCGGCATTGAAATCGCTGGCGACGGTGGATGAGAGAAAAAGTAAAGTGGTCGAGCTGCGATTTTTCGGCGGCTTGAGCATTGAAGAAACGTCAGAAGTGTTGCGCGTCTCGGTGGAAACCGTAGTGCGCGATTGGAGACTGGCAAAAGCCTGGCTGTTGCGGGAGTTGAGCGAAGGGACTTAACGGTGGAGAAGGAACGCTGGTCACGGCTGGAAAAGCTCTACCACCAGGCTCTGGAACTGGAGGAAGTTCGTCGGGCGGAGTTTCTGGAGCGGGCTTGCGGAGAGGACGCGGCCCTGCTGCGAGAACTGGAGTCGCTGCTCGCGCAGGAGAAAGGGGCCGAGCGCTTCATGGAGTCTCCCGCGGTCGAAGTGCTGGGCCAGTACATCGCGAATGAAACGGGCGCAGATGAAAATGTGCAAGTTGGCGCCCGGGTTTCTCATTACCAGGTCATCGAGAAGCTGGGCGGCGGCGGCATGGGAGTTGTGTACAAGGCTGAGGACACGCGCCTGCACCGCTTTGTGGCCCTGAAGTTCCTGCCGGAGAATCTCGCCCGTGACCCACAGTGGCTTGCCCGCTTCCAGCGCGAAGCGCAGTCGGCTTCCGCTCTTAACCACCCCAACATCTGCACGATTTACGACATCGGCGAGCATGAGGGCAGCGCGTTCATCGCCATGGAGTTTCTCGCCGGCGAGACTCTCAAACATCGGATCAGCGAATCTCCTCTCGAGACCAGGGAGGTACTTGATCTCGGAACACAAATCGCCGAGGCGCTGGAAGCGGCTCATGCCAACGGCATCGTTCATCGCGATGTGAAACCGGCGAACATTTTTGTTTCTCCGCGAGGCCATGCGAAACTGCTCGATTTTGGAGTTGCCAAATTGGCTCGCGAGGCCGAAGGAGTGAGCGAGAAGTCTGCCGGACTCAACCAGCAGGAGGTTTCCGAGCTGACGCAGACGGGAGTTGCAGTTGGCACGGCGGCGTATATGTCGCCGGAGCAGATTCGCGGAGAAGAACTCGATCAACGCACCGATCTGTTCAGTTTTGGCGTCGTGCTCTATGAGATGGCGAGTGGCATCCGGCCGTTTAACGGCAGCACGTTCGGAGCAGTCGCGGCGACTATTCTGCATGACACTCCGCCCTCACTTCTGAAAGTGAACCGGAAGCTTTCGCCGAAGCTGGCAGCCATTATCGCGAAAGCTCTGGAGAAAAAACGCGAACAGCGCTATCAGCATGCCGCCGAGATAGCGGCTGACCTCAGGCGGTTGACAGGCGAGATTGAGAGCAGACAGGCAAGTTTAAAGGTGCTGCCCGCCCTCTGGGGCCGTGCGCTGTTGAATACGAGAACCGCGATTCTCGTTCTGCTGGTAATCGCGGCACTCGCAGGAGCAGCCACTTTTTATCGCGCTCATCGCGCCAAAATCTCATTGACTGAGCGCGACACCGTGGTGCTCGCCGATTTCAACAATCAGACCGCAGATGCCGTATTCGACGACACCCTCAAGACCGCCCTGAATATTGCGCTGAATCAGTCACCGTTTTTGAATGTGCTTTCTGAGAACAAAGTAGCGGCGACTTTGAGGCTGATGTCGCGTCCGGCTGATACAAAGCTGACGACCAACATTGCCCGCGAGATTTGTGCGCGGGCGGGCGGTAAGGCTTATGTCGCGGGGTCGATTGCCAGGCTGAGGAGCCAATACGTGCTGGAATTGGATGCGGTGAATTGCCAGAGCGGCGATTTGCTGGCACAGGAGAAGGTCACGGCAGATGGCAAGGAAACAGTGTTGGAGCTGCTGGGCGAGGCGGCATCCAGGCTCCGCGGTGAGTTGGGCGAATCGTTAGCAACGGTGCAGAAGTTTGATGTCCCGCTTGTGCTGGCGACGACTTCCTCGCTGGAAGCGCTGAAGGCGTTCAGTCTTGGCGAAAAGGCTTTTCACGAGAGAGGCGCTGCCGCGGCGCTGCCTTACCATCAACATGCCATCGAACTTGATCCGAACTTTGCCACGGCTTATAACGCAATTAGTGGCGACTACAACATGCTGAGCCAAATGGCGCGAGCAAATGAGTATCTCTCGAAAGCGTTCCAATTGCGGGAGCATGCCAGCGAACGCGAAAGTCTTTCAATCGCTGGCCGCTACTACTCCTATTTCACTGGTGAACTCGACAAGGCAGCGCAGGCGTTCAAACAGACGGTAGAAAACTACCCCCGAGATGCGGGGCCCTACGCCAGCCTCAGTATTGTTTACGATGAGCAGGGACAATACGACAAGGCTGCGGAAACTATACGCCGCTCCATTCCGATGGTGCCGGACGTCGTTGGTTTTTATGACGACCTCGTCAACGACAATGTTGCCGTACAGCGCTTCGATGATGCACAACAGATCATTCAGCAGGCGCGCGCGCGAAAACTGGATGACGCCGTGATGCATAATGCGCTGTACGCCATGGCCTTCCTCTCCGGTGAAAATGACGGGATGCTCAAAGAGCAGCGATGGCTCGAAGCACATCCGCCATTTGAAAACTGGGCCTTCGCTCTCGCGTCAGACACTGCCGCGTATGACGGCCATCTTGCCGCTGCGCGAAAACTCTCAAAACAGGCGGTGGACTCCGCGGTTAAAGCCGACAGCAGAGAAAGCGCTGCGGTATTCCGAGCGATTGCAGCGCAGCGCGAAGCCGCTTTCGGCAACACCGTTGAGGCTCGCAAGCAAGCCGCCGAGGCTTTGAGAATTGATCCTTCCAGTAATGGCGTGGAGAGCGAGGCTGCACTTGCATTTGCGATGGCGGGCGATGCCGACCGGGCCGAGTCGATGGCAAGGGACCTGGCGGAACGCTTTCCCCTGAATCAGCAAATGCAGTCGATTTGGCTGACGTCTATCGGATTTCAATCAGCACTCAATAGAAAAAATTCTGGGTCAGCGTTAATATCTGCGCTGCCCGCGTCAACCACAGAGTTTGGTCAAATCGGCTTCGTTCTCAATCTGTCATGTCTTTATCCGATTTATTTTCGCGGTGAAACGTATTTGGCCGCAGGGGATGGTCGTAACGCGGCGGCAGAATTCCGGAAAATCCTCGACCACAGCGGCATTGTCTGGAACTGCTGGACGGGAGCATTGGCGCGTTTGGGCTTGGCCCGTGCAAACGCACTTCAAGTCAAAACTTCTCAGGGGGCTGATGCGGACGCTGCCCGCGTGCGCGCCCTCGCCGCTTACAAAGACTTCCTTACCCTCTGGAAAGACGCCGACACCGATATCCCTATCCTGAAGCAAGCTAAGACCGAATATGCGAAGTTGCAGTAGGTCGGCAAAGCTCCACCTTTTGTGCAAGCCTACTTCCACGTTTCCAAGAGCGTTCCAGCAGATCAGAGCGCAGGCCAAAAACAGGAATGCTTCGTGGAAGATCCGCTCGTTTTTCGTAGCGCACGCGCAGTCGCCGAAACCGATTCAGCCAGGCGAAGGTTCGCTCCACCACCCATCGCC